>CALRDS010000011.1 GCA_943354975.1 Candidatus Nomurabacteria bacterium
TCGTTCCAACTGTGAAATTGTAATGTTCTTTTTTCCGCTTTCAATGGCACTCATATAGCTTCTGTCCATATCAAGCGCTCTGCAAATGTCGCCTTGCGACATTCTCTTGCTTATCCTTATTTTCTTGATGTTCTGTCCTAGTTTTTTGGGTTTTGCTCCCGCGACCGAAGGGAGCGGACGAGGCGCGCAACATTCGAGCGTACGATTCAGTTTCAAGCCACCACGCGCTCCGCGCGTGCGACATCATTACCTCACTTTGTTTTGGAAATAGGTGCGAGTTTGGTACAATACAGACACCAGTAGTAACTTTTTTAAAATCAAAGCGCGATTTTGGCTTCCGCAAAATCGCTCCATATTCTTAATTCCGAACAAGTTACTACTGGTGCCCAGGAGAGGACTTGAACCTCCACGCCTTGCGGCATTAGTTCCTAAGACTAACGTGTATACCAATTTCACCACCTGGGCAGGTGAATTTAAAGATTATACATGAAAGTATGATAGAGTGCGAATACATGAACACGATAATACCAGAAATAATATACGAAGACGAAAATATTATCGTCATCAATAAACCCTCTTCACTTGTCGTACATCCATATGACCATTCTACTGAAAAAACTTTAGTGGATTTTTTGCGTGCACATTCACCACATATGTTTGGCATTGATAATAAAATTGAATTACAAGATGGTCGCATTATAACTCTTGGTGGTATTGTTCATAAATTAGACAGAGGAACATCTGGTGTAATGGTAATCGCAAAAAATCAACATGTTTTCAGCGACCTCAAAGAGCAATTTACAAACCACACAATTAAAAAAGAATACGCGGCTGTAGTGGATGGAATAGTTAAAGAGAAAAAGTTTATAATTGATGCACCACTTGGGCGCGATAAAAAAGATTATAGACAATCCACCAATCCGAAAAAACCTCGTGGACCACTGCGAGACGCAGTGACAGAAGTAGAAGTAATCTCCACATCCCCTGCCAAAAATACAACGCTTGTTAAACTTTATCCACGTACTGGTCGTACACATCAACTACGTGCACATATGGCATCCGTCGGGCATCCAATAATCGGAGATAATGTTTATGGAAAAATAACCGAACTACCACGCATGATGCTGCACGCTAAAACTATTTCATTTTCAATCAGAGGAAAAGATTTTGAGTTCACGGCGGAGACTCCGAAAGAATTTTTGCTTTAAATATACCTACTTTTTAAGTGTAAATATACCGATAATCACTACAAAAATAGCGCCAAGTGTATCCATCAACATATCTTTTTGCGCATCCCAAATGTCCCCTTGTGAACCCAAAAAAGCAATCCCAGCATCTCCACCAGCTTTAACTGCGTACTGCCACTCTATCAATTCATATATCATTGCAAGAGTTCCTATAAAACACACTGCTAAAAATGATGCCCAGAACTTGGTTGAAACTTTTTTATAAGTCAAAACATACTCAGCGAGACCGTATGCGAAAAACCCTGCAGTAAAGTGTCCTACTCTATCAAACATATTTCTCTCAAATCCAAAAAAATTATTGAACCAATCAAATGGAACTCGTTCAAACGTATAGTAACCACCGACTGTGTGTAAAAAAGGAAGGATACTCATAAGCAGATAGCCAGTATTAGAAAATTTTATTCCTCTCATATATAAAATTACTAAAAATAAAACTATCGCAAATATTGGAATATTTTCTGCATACCAAACATCTCTAGAATATGGATGAAGGCCAAGAGATACGAATTCTATTATATAGATGGTAAGGAGGAGGTGTGGAAAATATTTTTTAAAAAGTTGCATTGTCTAAGTATACCAGTATATTTGGTCACGAATCACTAAGTCTTTATAAAAATCTAACGATTTCTAAAAGCCAAAGTGTTCGCGACCCCGCCTCGTGGTTTTGTAAAAGTCAGGAAGAAAACTTTTACAAAACATCACTGTGGCACACAAAACTAAAAATCTTTAGCAGAAAAGATTTTCCTAACGTTTTGTGCCCGGGGTGGGACTCGAACCCACACGCCGTTTAATCAGCTGAGGATTTTAAGTCCTCTATGTCTACCATTCCATCACCCGGGCAAGTTATTATAATCTACCATGGCGAGAGTCGGTCACAAAATCAGTTCTTCGCTTTATCCAGAACAAAAGATTTTGCGACCCCTATTCGACTCCCGACAAACAACACGAAGGTGTTGTTTTCCTTCCCCACTTCGTGAGGTGCAGGCGGGAGATTCTTCGACAAATCTTCTTTCGCCGTCGCTCAAAAAGTTCGCCGACCGCTCCTCGTGGTTTTGCCTGCTAGCAAAACATCACTGCGGTCTTCGACTCCCGACAGATATGACATAGGTCATATCTTCCTGCATCCCAAAAAACGCTTTGCTTATTTTTGAGGTGCAGGCGGGAGTCGAACCCGCGAATGGCGGTTTTGCAAACCGCAGCGTTAGGCCACTTCGCCACTGCACCTTCTTGTCTAACATTTTATTTTAACAATAAACACTCTTTATTTACTAACGCTGCGGTTTGAACCGCAGTGCAATTAAATAATTCGCTTACGCTCTTGGACCACAACGCCCGCGCACCTTATCTACTTTTTATACTAAAAAGTTTTTTAATTCTAGCATATTTGAAACATTTACTCTAGAAAAAGATTATAACTCGTGGTATAGTAACACTCGTAACTATTTGCCCCTATAGCTCAGCTGGTAGAGCATCGGACTCTTAATCCGCAGGTCGTAGGTTCGATCCCTACTGGGGGCACAATAAAAAATTCACCATTAGGTGTTTTTTTATTGTGCCCCCAGAATACGACACCTGCGTGTCGTATGTTAGGGATCGAATAGGGGTCGCGAAGTTTTATATTTTTGTAATCAAAAATAAACCTTGTGACCGAGCACTACTGGCGACGAAAAAAGATTTGTAGCCACAAAACAAAATAAATTTTGTGACCGATCCCACTACCTCGTCACAAAATAATAAAACGCATCCCGCTTAGGACGCGCCTTTGGTTGAACTGGTGGACACTCAACTATTCCGGAGATTGATTTGCTGAGCGTTTTCCCTGCCGTCTGGATGATGCCACATGTCCCAAAAGAAAGGAACCATGTCTGATACGTAGATTGAAAATGCGCATAACAGATATGGAACGGGAAGAGTCGGGATCACATACACACCCGGCCCAGCAATCTTTCTGATGTCACTGCCCATAAAAGTCTCGGTAACCACTTCTTCAGGCACCAGAAAAAAGACCGAGCGAAACAAGTAGATGATAACGCTGGTTGTTGCGCAGAAATGCGCATTGCTCGCAAAATTGAAATGAACTAAATCAAAAAAGAAATCAACATTGCCAATTGCGTAGTAAGCGATATCGTAACTCATCGCATACATCACGGTAGCGAATGAAACTAGCACTGCTGATTTTGCTCGTGTAGGAATCACCCAGATGTTTTCATTTTCTCGCCTGTAGATGTAGACGACTGAAAACATTACTAGAAGCGAAATCAAAAACATGAGCAACGGGAATGCTCCGGGATAAACATTATTCGCTCCGAGCCCTTCCAGAAATTCCCGAAAGAAATGTTCTGGAAGATTTTTCTTCTCCAGAGAAATCGATTTTACGAGTGCCCACAGTGTCAAAACTACGTAAGCGACTGTTGTGGCAAATCTTTTCCTGAGAACAGGTCTCTGTTCCCTTCTCGTTGTGAAGTTCATGCCGGCCTGAAATCCTATTGCGCTTGATACTCCGCCAAAGAAATCTCTCACAAGACTCATGGAATACCTCCACAGAGTTTAATTCAAAGAGTTATTTTATACGCTCTCGCGTATATTCATAAGAAAGTCTGACATATAGGCTATTTATTAGCAATAAACCAGATAAAATAAGGTTATTTTCATTAAAAATTAGAGTTGACAATTCGCTTTAAATAGTGTAGTATATGGGGTAAGGACCGCTGACGAAAGTGGTCAGCACATTTACAAATTAGATTACTAGGAGAAATGCTCCATGAACGCCAAGACACCTTATGACGGTGGAGCGGCGGCGTTTATCGAAAGAATGAAAAACGCCAACACCCCACCAATAGTGGAGCAACGCCCTGTTGCATCTGCTTCCCCTGCGGCGCCGACGATTCCGCCGATTCCGCAGACTCCCCCGCAACGCGAACGTGGAGAGGACGCAAGTATCTCCAACGATCTCGGTGGTCGTCCATATGACCGCGGTGGTCGGCAACAAGCACAAGGAGATTCAGGAAACTGGATCATACTCGCGCTATTGCTGACCTTTGTCACGTTGGTCGCGGTGGGCTGGAACATTATTTATGGTGGGAGCAAGAAACCCACACCAGCAACGCCGAGTGAGTTGAGTGCGGTCGAAAAGACTGTACCGGCACCGGCAACAATTGCGGTGAAAGATCCCGTCGTGTCCGAGGTCAAAGCGATCTCGGAACCGGTTGGACCTTTCGATTTGGTGGGAAGCACCGACCATTGGGGCACCGATATCGCGCAAGCGATTCGTGTTGACTCGATGGGAAGTGTTTTTGCCATCAAGGTGAACGGAAGTTTCGAAGTTTGCACGAACAGTGCGACCTTCGGAAAGGAAATGGTGGCCACTGGTAGTTTCGGTAGCCGTGTCGCAGAGGTTTCGAAAGACTGCGAGAAGTGGCTTGCCGGCAAACTGGATGACATCTATCAAGTCCGGGTCGTCGGAGACAACCGTATCCGCATTTTTCTCATCAAACGTCGTTAACTTCAATCGCGGTGCCTAAGAAACACCGCGGAAAGGAAAACATGAGCAACTCGAACCAACCAAACCCGAAGTTGGGACTGGCCGCAGTGATTATTTTTTGCATTGTTGTCATCGTCCTACACGGGTGGAGCAAGAAAGAAACAAGGGAAATGGAAGCAAACCACCAAACGTACAAGCAGACATCCATCGGGCAACAAGAAACTTTGTCCCGGGTACGTGTCATGGAACTCGAGGCTCAACGGGATATAATCAAAGCCCAAGTGGAACTCGAACAAGCCAAGCGTCATCGGATAGTGGTAATACCTCCGTCTGGTGCGAGGGCCAACCCCAATCCGTACGTCTATCAAGACCAAAAGTACCCCAACCCCAGCGCCTACCAAGACGCGAAATACTGATCAAGGAGATCAAAATGAATTCACAGAAAGGCGCAGTATCACCGGTACTCATCTTCTGGATGGTACTCGGATTTCTCGCCATCGGCGGGATTGCAATCGGGATGTTTTTCACCGGTTCAGTCGGTGGCTTCTCCCAAGCGGCACGTGAAGCGTACGCGAACCGCGACGCAATCATGTTCTTGAAGTATCTCATGCATGAAGCGGGAATGTGGATTGCAGTTGCAATCGCGTTCATCGCGATAATGGCCTACTTCTTCAAAAAACCGGCGCCGTAAACTCCGGCGGAGTAGAGACCTCCCTCTTCAACAACCAACAGCGAAGGCTTTAGCCTTTCGCCCATATGATAGTGTTCTCGTCTAGCGCGGGGACACAAAATCCTCTATGCGCGAAAGACGAACAGCCTTCGTTTTTTTATTTTATATTTATCTTCACTGGAAACTGACAACTGTAAACTGTAGACTGTTTATATGGCATTCCCCATAACAATCATTCCTCGCGAAAAATTCTCTGAACATCCCCTACTTGCACGATTGCTCGAACTTCATGATATACCAGAACAAATTTATATAACAGGAAATTTACCCAAAGTAACAATAGATGAATATGGAAGAGCAACTCCACGAATACTAACTATAGTTGGTTCACGCAAAAATACTGAGTACGGAAAAAACGCAGTGCAAAAATTAGTTTCATCATTAGTAAATGAAAATGTGATAATAGTTTCTGGACTTGCTCATGGAATAGATTCTGTCGCGCACGTATCTGCGATGAAGAATAATTTAAAAACTTTTGCGATATTGGGAAATGGACTTGATGCAAAAGTAATGTACCCCAGTTCACATCTACACCTAGCTGAAGAAATAGTAGAAAAAGGTGGATTACTTCTTTCTGAACTTCCACCATTAACGCAGGCTGCCCAATGGACATTCCCTGCGCGTAATAGAATAGTCGCCGCACTATCGGACGCTGTGCTAATCGGTGAGGCCGAAGAAAAATCAGGTACTCTTATCACCGCACGGTTAGCCCTTGAATTAGGGCGTGATATCGGTGCAATACCAGGTGATATTTTCTCTCCGAATTCATACGGTACGAACTCTCTTATTCATGATGGTGCGTATATAATCGGTAATGAAGATGATTTATTTTCACTATTACATATATCTAAAAAAGAAAAAATTAAACCAATAGATGACTATTCAGAAAAAGAAAAAATAATTTTAGAAATGCTAACAGAACCAATGGAAAAAGATTTACTTTTAATCAAATGTAGCTTCACTCCGGAAGAATTTCTTGTTACACTTTCATCACTTGAAATGCGAGGTGCTATTGTAGATACATTTGGTGAACTGCGACGTTTAGTGTAAAGTACAAGCTATTGTCATTATGAAACTATTAATTGTAGAGAGCCCTTCAAAGGCAAAAACTATTGCAAAATATCTAGACGGTGCGTACGAAGTGCGTGCCTCTGTTGGTCATGTGCGAGATTTACCAAAGAGCAACAAGAAGGCTCTCGATATTGAAGGCGGTTTCATTCCTCACTACGAAATAAGTGCTGGGAAAGAAAAGATCATTGCTGATATAAAATCCCTTGCCAAAAAATCAAATGAAGTAATACTCGCAACTGACCCCGACCGTGAAGGAGAAGCTATAGCTTGGCACATAAAAGAAGTGTGTGGATTAAAGCATGCTAAACGTGTCGCCTTCCATGAAATCACCAAAGAAGCAATAATAGAAGCATTAAAACATCCTCGTGATATTGATGAAAATCTAAAAGAAGCCCAAGAAGCACGACGAGTGCTTGATAGATTGGTGGGGTACGATTTATCAGGAATTATTTGGAAAAAGGTTCGCTACGGACTTTCTGCTGGTCGTGTACAATCCCCTGCGCTGCGTATAGTTATGGAACGTGAGCGTGAGATACGCGCATTCGTACCAGTTACATATTATGTAATCGCTGGAGAATTCTCTACTGTAGGCAGAATGAAAGAGAGTAAATCATACACACTTTTACTTGAGTGTGAAGAACAACCCAAAAAGAAAACGGAGGCCGATAGAATAGTAAAAGAAGGAAGATCCGGTACTTGGGAAGTGATATCACTTGAGAGTACTGAAGTATCTCGTTCACCGCGTGCTCCGTTTACCACATCCACCCTTCAGCAAACTGCATCATCGAGACTTGGATATTCACCATCACGCACTATGGGAATAGCACAGAAACTTTATGAAAAAGGTCTCATCACTTACATGCGTACAGATAGTACAACACTAAGTGGCCAAGCAATTGCAGAAATTTCTACAGTGATTGAAAAAAGTTTTGGAAAAGATTTATTACAAGTGCGTCAATACAAAACTAAATCAAAGAATGCTCAAGAAGCTCATGAGGCGATACGTCCTACACATGCACTCTCACGTTCAGGTGGAAACACAGATGATGAGAAGCGTCTTTACTCTTTGATTTGGGAACGTACAGTTTCTTCTCAGATGAAAGATGCGAAATTAAAGCGAAGTAAAGTAACTGCAAATATACAATCAAAAAGTATTCCGGACTTTTCGGTCACTGGTTCTGTGGTCATGTACCCTGGTTGGTTACTTGTAGACCAAGATGCGCGTGGAGATGATGTAACACTGCCTGATTTGAAAAAAGGAGATCAATTAAATCTAAAAACTCTACAAGCAATAGAAAAAGCAACTGAACCGCCAAATAGATATTCTGAAGCAGGACTCATTAAAGAATTGGAAAAGCGTGGAATCGGCAGACCTTCTACCTATGCGTCCATCCTTTCAACTATCGAAGCACGTGGTTATGTAGATAAAATAAATAAATCTCTCTACCCAACAGACACTGGTGAAGTTGTTATTTCATTTTTAGAAGATAATCTTCCTTCATATATTAGTGATACATTCACAGCGGACATGGAAGATAAGCTCGACCTCATCGCAGATGGTAAAGCTACATATCTAAAAACTCTAAAAGATTTCTACGGTCCATTTCTAAAAGATGTAAAGTCAAAAGAAAAACTTGCAAAAGCAACAAACATGGGAGAAGCGCCAGATGATTTATTATGTCCACTTTGTAAATCTCATATGGTAATCAAACTTGCGAGAAATGGAAAATTTTATTCATGTTCTAAATACCCAACCTGTACGGGGGCAAGAAAAATAGATGGAAGTATTATGGAAGGACCGAAAAAACTTGGTCGTGAATGTCCGAAGTGCAACAAAGGAGAGCTGATGGAGCGTGACGGTCGTTATGGAAAATTTATTGCGTGTTCGAACTATCCAAAGTGTAAATATATAGAGCAAGACGAAGAACTTCGTAAAGCAAATTCTACTGGAGTGTCATGTAACAAATGTAAAGATGGATATATGGAAGAACGTAAAGGACGCTTCGGGGTATTTTATTCATGCTCAAATTATCCAGATTGTAAACATATTATAAAAACACGACCAACTGGAAATAGATGTAAATGGAAAAAAGAAGATGGAACAATTTGCGGAGAGTTGATGATGGAAGGGACAAAGACGATTCCCGAAAGATGCTCAGATAAATTGTGTCCTAACCACAACCCTCATAAACTAGATACGGAAAAAACTAGTAAGAAATAATTTTTTCGGGAAAGTAGACAACCAATGTTGTCTACGACGTCTTTGTCTGGCGGAATTATATTTTTCTAGCAAGAAAAATAAATGAGCCGGGGTAGCAGAAATTTTGAGCGACGGCGAAAAATTATCTGTGACCTAAAACCATACCCGGAAGATGCTCAGATAAATTGTGCCCTAACCACAATTCTCACAAGCTGGAAAAGAAATAATTTCTTCCCAAGTGTTTCTTTTTTTGATAGTGTTAATACATGAAGCTTCAATCATTTGAAGATATGAATCCTGAACGCATTTTTGCGCTTCTTCCTGATATAACAGAAAAAGATAAAGACTTACTGCGTCGTGCTTGTGAATTTGCAAAAAAAGCTCATGAGGGAAGCTTCCGTAAATCTGGTGAGCCATATTACACCCACGTATTTGCTACTGGTTATAACTTGGCGACACTTCGCATGGACCCAGATACTATAGCTGCGGGAATAATGCATGATGTGCTTGAAGATACACAAGTAACAGAAGAAGAAATGCAAAAAGAATTCGATAAAAGAATCGTAACACTTGTTCAAGGTGTTACCAAACTTGGTAAGCTTCGATACTCCGGAGTAGAGCGTCACGTAGAATCGTTGCGAAAGTTCTTTATCGCAATGGCGGATGACATTCGTGTGGTCGTCATAAAACTTTGTGACAGACTTCACAATATTCAAACTTTAGAATTTGTTTCACCCGAGAAACAAAAGCGCATTGCGCTTGAAACACTAGAGATTCATGCCCGCCTTGCGGACCGCCTTGGTATGGGACGTCTAAAAGCACAATTAGAAGACGCGGCATTTCCATATGTTTATCCAAATGAATATAATAAGACGTTAGAATTTTTCGATAGCATGGCACCTATTTCTGAAAAGCAAATAGAAAAAGTCGTTGCAACATTAGATGAAGAACTAACTACATTTGATGTAGAAATAGAACGCATTGACCATAGAGTAAAACATCTTTACAGTCTCTGGCAAAAATTGAAACGTTACAAAATGGATACATCAAAAGTTCATGATGTAGTCGCACTCCGCATTATTGTCCCTACAGTATCTGATTGTTATCAAGCACTCGGTGTAATACACGGGATGTATCGCCCAGTGCCTGGAAGATTTAAAGATTATATAGCTGTTCCAAAACCAAATGGATATCGTTCACTTCATACAACAATATTTTCAGGGGATGGAAACACTCTTGAAATACAAATCCGTACAAAAGAAATGCACCGTGAAGCAGAGTATGGTATTGCTTCGCATCTTGCGTATAAAGAGTTGGGTAAGCATGTAAGTAAAGAAGAAATAAAAAAGAAAACTGGATGGACAAAAGAATTGCTCGAATGGCAAAAAGATGTAGAACATCATGAAGAGTTTATGAAAAACTTAAAAAGTGATTTCTTTGAAAAAAGAGTATTCGTATTAACACCAAAAGGAGACGTCATAGATTTACCTGAAGGCTCCACCCCTATTGATTTTGCATACTCAGTTCACTCAGACATTGGAGATCATACAGCTGGTGCAAAAGTAAATGGTAAGCTGGTTCCACTAGACACAATACTACAGAATCGTGACGTAGTAGAAATAGATATAAAAGAAAATGCATCACCAAAACGTAAGTGGATAGACATGGTACGCACAACATTCGCCAAGCGTCATATCAGAAATTATATTAAGGAGCATGGAAGTACACTCGAAAAGTTACTAACTCGCTAAATTGCAAAGTTTTTTACGTTATATAAATCATCTGACTGCTCTTCCTTTTTTATTTCATCAGTTGATCTATCATCCACCGCTGTAACAGTAGTATCATAGACATCTTCTTCTATTGCTTCGCTAGAAGTCTGCACCACAGGCCCTTCCATATCTAAAACAGCTTCTGGTTCTAATTCACGTAATACTTCTGTCTTTCCTAAGTGTGTAAATTCAGTCACTGGTTCTATATGGCGCGGACTCTCCGGTCGTGCTTGAAGAGATTCCATATCTTCTTCTTTTATAGTGTCGAACATTCCCTTGTGAGTTTTGTGTTCTCCTGCTTTTCTTATCGCAACAGAAAGTGCGAGTAATTCCTCATGTGAAAAATAATCAATCCAAATACGTCCACCCCGTTCACGTGGTTCTATTTGTACTCGTGTTCCTAGTGTCTCTGCTAACTTTTCTTCCATATCCACTACTTCTGGAGTCATAAAGAAATCCTTCTTGCGTACTTTTTCAAATGCGATACGTCGTGCGATTTGTTCTGCTTCACGCACCGTCATCTTGCGCACCATCATTTCTTTAAATAGTGTCATCTGCTCCTGTGTTCTATCTATTAACATAAGTAGTGGTCTGGTGTGCCCCTCACTTATTTGCCCTTTTGAAAGAGCGTCTAATATATCTTGCGGAAGCATGAGAATACGAACGGTGTTCGAAACATATTCGCGACTCTTTCCGACTTTTCTTCCGACATCTGCCCAGCTTAATTTAAATTCATGTGCAAGTCTTTGAAATGATTGTGCGCGCTCTACTGCATTTAAATCTTCACGTTGAAGATTCTCTATTATTGCAAGTTCTAATTTCGCACGACTGTCATCTCCTGTGCGCACAACAACAGGTACTTGTGAAAGCCCGGCCAATTTTGATGCACGAAGTCTACGTTCTCCAGCGATCAATTCATATTCTACTTTCATTCCCCCATCTTCGAGCATTATTTCTTGTCTTGATACAACGAGCGGCTGTAGCACTCCGTACTGTCGAATACTGTCAGAGAGTTCTTTTAGTCTATCTGGATCAAATTCACGCCGTGGCTGATACGGATTCGGAATTATTTTCTCTATTTCTATCCAAAAAATTGAGCTTTCAGGTTGAACCATAAATGTTTATGAGAAAAGTATAGCACGCGATCGATTTGGTATAATACTGATATGGCCTACCTTATCTTGGGTATTTTTATAGGAGTGGCTACTGCCAACTTTGGTGAATACTGGGTGCACAGATTACTACATCAACTAAAAATCGAGGTACACAATAATCACCATAAGGAAAATAAATCTCATGGATGGATAAGTGAGTACCGTACTTATCTTTTTCCAGCATTGCCCTTGATAATAGTTCTGACAGTGATTTTATGGATATTATTCGGAAAGCTTATAAGCGTAGGCTGGACTATCGGTGTAATCATTCATATAGCATTTTCAGCATATCTTCATGAACTTTGTCATACAAAACCAAGCCTAATATTTTGGATGAAACAACCTATACATTATAGTCACCATAAATATAGTAATAGCAACACTAGTTGTAACTATTCTTTTAGTAATACATTCTGGGATAAAATTTTTGGAACTTATCGACACGACAATAAATACCAACCACAACCCTTTAAGTTCAAAGAACTATTTTTAATAAAGTGGTTCTAATTTTTAGTGGTGCCGGAGGAGAGACTTGGCCACAAAACTACCTCACTTCGTTCGAAGTAGTTTCGCGACCCCATATTCAAGTCTCCGCAAGCCAAGCAGTTGGCTTACTTTCCATATAGACACCGTAAACTAAAAAACAGAAGAAGAACTTCCGTTTTTTAGTTTATGTGCCGGAGGAGAGACTTGAACTCTCACACCTTGCGATACACGATTTTGAGTCGTGCGCGTCTACCATTCCGCCACTCCGGCCTAGAGTTAACAATGTGGATTATATCATAATATTTTACAAAATCATTTACATGTATTACTATAAAAATGACCACGTGGTCCAAAAAATCTAGGAGAAACGAATTGAACGCCAATGAATTTCGTCATAGAAAGAAATGTTTCTTTGCAGTACTCCAGTGCTTAGTCGAATCGGAACGTGCACTAACGGCTGAAGAAGTCGTCGTCGCGTTGAAAAAAGATTTCGGAGATACATTTTCCGCAAACGATGTCGACTGGACACTGAAAGGTCTCAACTCGGAAGCCTGCATCATGTACAACAGGTGCTCCGAAAAATGGTTTTCGGTCGAAAAGGGAATGCGAACAATGATGGAGATGAAAGACCGCGAACCCAATATCCTCCGTCCGACATCGTCTGAAACCCAGATGGCCGCGTAGTCGGTCATCAACACCCCCCGCGCGCAAGGCTTTGCCCTTGCCGCTTTTTTATTTAAAATGCGTACTCATTAATATGATCAATAATCTCATCAGACTCTCTAATCTCTGTATTTGATTGAGTATCAACTAGAAATGGCATAGTGCGAGCCTGTCTAACTTGGACTTCTTTTAAAAATTCTGGATTCTTAATATTTCTCTCCTCATACACTGTTCCCTTTTCTAAAAAAACTTTCTTTACTTTATCGCAATACTGACAATTATCTTTGGTGTACAAAATTAACATGATGCATGGTAATATAATCCCTACTATGAAGAAACTCCAAAAAGTTATCGTCGTTGCGGGTCCTACCGCTAGTGGAAAGAGTGATTTTGCTGTGCAACTCGCTCTGAAAAATAATGGGGAGATAATTTCTGCCGACTCTCGCCAAATATACAAAGGACTAGATATTGGTACTGGAAAAATCACCAAAAAAGAAATGCGTAGCGTGAATCATCACATGTTGGACATAATAAATCTGGGTGATAGTTTTTCAGTAGCTGAATATAGAAAGCGGGCAACTTCCATTTTAGAAGATATTTTAGCTCGCGGTAAAACTCCAATCATCTGTGGAGGTACTGGTCAATATATAGACTCACTAATCTTTAATACCTCAATTCCAGAAGTAGCCCCCGATAAAAAATTACGTGAAAAGTTAGAGAAGAAAACTACAGAAGCACTTTATAAACTACTACTTTCAAAAGATTCTCGTCGTGCAAAAGAAATAGACAAGCATAATCGTGTTCGTCTCATCCGAGCATTAGAAATAGTCGAGTCTCTTGGAAAAGTTCCAAGACAAAATAAACCAAAGCTAAAATACGATGTAGAAATGTATTTAATGTCACCAACTCGTGAAATACTTCGTGAGCGTATCATAAAGAGATTAGATATTCGTCTTAAATCCAAAATGATTGACGAAGTAAAAAATCTTATTACCCACTTAGGACCGTCCTCAGTAGATATGAGAAAATTTGGACTTGAATACGTAACAATAAGTAAATTTTTAGAAGGTAAACTCTCAAAAGAAAGAATGAAAGAAGAATTAACCAATAAAATAAATCAATACGCAAAACGCCAAGTTACATGGAACAAGAAATATGTAAAAATGGCAACACCTGTCCCTGTCGAATAACCTTTAAAAATCTGTTATAATAGCGAAATGTCAGAATATCTAACAACTATTGGACTAGAAGTCCACGCCGAACTAAGCACTAAAAGTGGTATGTGGTGTGGATGTAAAAATGACCCCTATGAAAAGCGTCCGAATGTGAACGTGTGTGAAATTTGTATGGCACACCCTGGTTCACTTCCTGTTGCAAATAAAGAAGCTATAAAAAAAGTGATAACTGTTGGATGTGCCGTACAAGATGGTGAAAATAATATTGCAGACTTTACAGAATTTGACCGCAAGAATTATTTTTATCCAGATATGCCAAAGGGATATCAATTATCACAATATAAATTCCCTATCGTAACAGGTGGACGAGTAAATGGTGTGAAGCTCACTCGAATACATCTGGAAGAAGATACTGCTAAGTCGACTCATGATCATGAGGGTTATACACTAGTTGATTACAATCGTGCAGGAGTTCCCCTTATGGAATTAGTTACAGAGCCAGTAATTCATAATTCTGAAGATGCAGTATCTTTCGCACGAGAACTTCAAAGAATACTTCGTTATGTAGGAGCCTCTGATGCAAATATGGAAATGGGACAAATGCGAATAGAAGCAAACATTTCTGTCTCAAAAGATAAAGAAAAGTTCGGAACTAAAGTAGAAGTAAAAAACATCAACTCTTTTGCATCTGTTGAAGGCGCTATTAAATATGAAGTAGCACGCCACATAGAACTGCTTGAATCAGGAGGAGTTGTAGTTCAAGAAACTCGTGGATGGGATGAAAATAAACAAATCACTTTTTCTCAGCGTAAAAAAGAAAATGCCCACGACTATAGATATTTCCCAGATCCAGATTTACCAAAATTATATTTGAGTAAACTCTTTAATATCGAAGAAATAAAAAAGTCTCTTCCAGAACTTCCAAAACAAAAGAAAGAAAGATACTCTAAACTTGGAATGCAGGAAAATTATGTCGATATTCTTATAGATAATTTAGAATTAAACAATTACTTTGATACTGTAGTAAGCGCTGTAGGAGAAAAGAACGCCACATTAGTTGCGAACTATTTATTAACTGATGCTTTAGGATTACTGGCAAAAGATTCTACGCTTTCACTTCCTGATAAAGCAAACTTTGCAAAACTTATTACCATGAACATAGACGGTGATATTTCTTCTCGTGGAGCAAAAGATATCTTGGCAATTTTGATGAAAAAAGACCAAGACCCAGAAGTTTATGCAAAAGAAAATAATCTCATCCAAACTACTGATACAGAATCACTAAAGAAAATTGTGCAAGAAGTAGTGGCAGAAAATCCGAAACAAGTGGCGGATTACAAATCCGGAAAAGAAGCTATGTTCATGTATTTCGTAGGTCAGTGTATGAAAAAATCAAAAGGTTCAGGGAACCCTGCATTATTTCAAGAACTATTAAAAGAAGCCCTAAAATAGGTCTACTTCGCTAGCTTTTTCACAAGCATATCACCAAAAGATTTTATAGTTTCATCTTCATATAAAGACAACTCTATAGGTTCTTGCTTACTTACTTTTTTCAAATCTTTTA
>CALRDS010000012.1 GCA_943354975.1 Candidatus Nomurabacteria bacterium
GTACGAGGAGATGAAAGACCTTTTCAAAGTCGCATCGAAAAATACTGTCGCATACCGCGTGAATAAATTACTCGATATCGGATTTCTACAGAAAGACGGAAACAAACTCACTCTCTCTCAAATCGGTTCAGTGATGAGATTAGGAACTGTACAAGCAGGATTCCCAACGGAAGCTGATGAAGATGTGCAGAATGAACTCGTGTCGCTTGATGATTTCTTAATCGAAAGAAAGAGTTCAACGTACATGCTAGAGGTCGTGGGGGAGTCTATGAAAGACGCAGGAATATTGGAAGGAGATTTAGTTTTAGTGGAAAGGGGGAAGACTCCCAAACGTGGAGACATCGTACTCGCACTCGTTGATAACGAATACACACTCAAGTATTTAGAAACAGAAAATGGAAAACCAGTACTAGTACCCGCAAATAAAGCTTTCAAGAAAATATATCCGAATCCGAATAAGTTAAGAATAGAGGCAGTGCTCAAAGCAGTACTCAGGAAATACAGGTAAAACAAATATCTAATAACTAAGGTCTAATATCTAAAAAAACAAAAAACATGAACAAATCATTAACAATCACAATCAGTCTGGCAAAGGGAGTAAATATAAAATTAAAGAATACAGGAATCTCGTCACGTTATATGAAAGATATGTATTATCTAGGGGTGATGAATAATATGAATCAATAAATATGAAAACTCACTTTACTAAAGCTGTACAATGTACAGGGTCTACTTGCGCGATCATACACATAACGACATCCGGTAAAAACTTCTCTAAGGTTAACTATAGTCGTCGTATGTACGCGATAGTGAGACGCTATACACCTGAAGCTGCCATTGGATGTGTGAATGAATGCTATGCGAATCTGACAGGACTACGAACATTTTTCAAAATGACATACAAAGAGATGGTGGACAATATCTTGAAAGACTTAACAAAAGAAATCGGAGTGGCATTTACTGTACGAGTAGCGACATTGGCATCGTATGAGGAAATGAAGAATAGTGGAAAGCGAGAAAAAAGCTTCGCTACATACCGAGAACTAAACAGTCTCTTTACTGGAAGAAAATTCATCGCACCAAAAAGTAGAAAGACATTATACGGTAAAAGAAGAAGACTTATCATTCCGTTTCTTGGGAAGGTCGCCTGATCACATTCTTATATAGGAATCATCAGGAAAATTTGCGATACTGAAGTATATATATTTATTTATACGTCTTATGAAGAATTTTTTAAATAAAATAAAAGCAAAGAGAGGGAGGTCGGCAAAGACTGCGATAATAGTATGTGTGATTTTGGTAGCGTATGCATTATGGGATCATGCGTACTTGGCGTATCATCCTATCTCTATATCTAGCAAAGTAGAAATAATTTACAAAACACAGGAAGAAAAGAATGATGTGTACACGAGATTCGTCATGGAGTCCTATGATTCTATTTTGGAAAACTATTGGTTTAAAATTACAGAAGATAGTCTAAGTAAACTATTTCAACTATCTGTACAAAGAGCAATAAAAAGTACCGCTCTTCCAGAGTTGGCTAGTAATGATAGAGCAGGGACCGCAAAGATAGTTTATAACACAGTTTCTGGTGTGTCCGATATGATTACAAAAAAACAACTTGCCGTGGACATGGTAAGTGCAGTGCTTTATAATCTACAACCCATAGGAAGAAATGCATTATATTCAGAAAAACAAGAAGTAGCATTAAGACAAAATGTAAGTAATATAAATCCAAATAATGATTTATATAAAAATCTAGGAGTAGAAAAAGGTGCGCCAGTTGCAGTAGTAGAAAAAGCTTATAAAGAAAAAGAAATTGCTCTTGCAAAAATTGAAACTCCAGAAGCAAAAGAAGAATTAAAGAAAATAACTTATGCAAAGAAAGTTTTGACTGATGAATCTAGCAAACAACTGTATGATGAAGCTCAAATAGAGCCAACGGTTACTGGAAAAATATTTGGGAATACACTTTATTTATCAATGAGTAAAATTTCTCCAACAACACTGCGTGAATTTGGAATAATAGTAAGTAGAGCAAGTACTACCCCGCGACTAGATAGCATGGTGATAGATATGAGAGGAAATATTGGAGGGGCATTAGATTTTTTGCAGTATTTTTTGGGTGCATTTATTGGACATAATCAGT
Source organism: Candidatus Nomurabacteria bacterium (assembly GCA_943354975.1). GTDB lineage: Bacteria > Patescibacteriota > Minisyncoccia > Phycocordibacterales > UBA5272 > UBA11704. The sequence goes on from CALRDS010000012.1 coordinate 2,150, forward strand.
ATGCTTTTGATCTATTTCATCAGGATGAATATAATGTGCAGAGAACATTACTTGATAAATATGAGCCACTTTCAAGATATAAAGAGCTCGCAATACTTACGGATAATATGACACAATCAACTGCTGAGCTAACTGCTGCAGTCTTTAAAAAGTTTCATTTAGCAAAAATAATTGGAAGTACTACGCGCGGATGGGGAACAATAGAAAATACTTATCCAATATCTACTCAAATGGATGAGACGGAGAAGTACACGCTTTTCTTGGTAAACAGTGTGACACTACGGGATGATAATCAACCAATTGAAGGACGCGGAGTAACGCCAGATATTGATATTAAAAGCCCTACATTTAATGAGGATTTACTTAAATCAATTAGAAATTCTTCTCTTGTAAAAACCGTAGAGGAGAGAATGGGGTCTGCGCCACTTAGGTAGAGGTCTTTGGTATAATGAAAAGATGAAAGTCACTATACATACCGATGGAAGTTCACGCGGAAATCCAGGTCCTGGGGGGTGGGGAGCAGTACTTACAACAAGTAAAGAAGTTATAGAGTTAGGTGGACGGGATAAGATGACTACGAATAATAGAATGGAACTCATGGGAGCAATAATGGGATTAAGAGAAGTCGAGGGTAACAAGTCTAAAGTTCAAAGTGTCGAAGTATGTACTGATAGTGAATATGTGAAGAAAGGAATGACTGAATGGATAGATGGATGGATAAAGCGTGGATGGAAAGGATCTACTAAGAAGCCGGTCTTGAATCAGGACTTGTGGGAGAAATTAAAAAAAGAAGAAGACAGATTAAAAAAGGGCGGAGTAAAAATAATTTGGACATACGTCCCCGGACATGCTGGAGTACCACTAAATGAAAGGGCAGACGTTATAGCAACGAGTTGTGCTGATGAGACGATGATAGAACTGTATCGTGGTCCGAAGAAAGATTATGTCATTTAAGTTCTAATCCCTAAGGTCTAATTTCTAACAATGACCACACATGCCAAAACTATAATACTAGTCGTAGGAGTTTGTGTAGGAATAATCGTTGGAGAATTATCAGGTTTCGCAAGTGAGATAGCTTTGTTTGCGCTTTCACTTTCAGTTGTGCAAACAATAGTTTTTAGTTTACAGTTGTCAGTTTTCAGGAGAAATACGACCGTAGGTCGAACTTCTAACATCGTATTAATTACGATTTTATTTTGCGTAGGATTATTTATCGGAGTGATTCGCGAACAACTTGTAGAACAGAAAAATATTTTTGTTTGTGAATCCGTTTGTACTTTTAATGCAAAGATAGTTTCTTCACCAGAGAGTAAAGACGAGTATCAAATATTTAGAGTAAATCCTAGTGATTCACTGGAGACACTTGATGTACAAGTTCGTGCACCACTGTACCCGAAATATAAAATCGGGGAGATATTAAAAATTTCTGGAAAAGTAACTATTCCAAAAGTGATTCCACCACATAGCGACAAAAAATCTTTTGATTATGCAGGATATCTTTTAACGCGAAATGTAGGAAGTGAAATATTTTATCCGCATATTGAAATAGTTGATAGTGGTTCACACACAGTAACTGAATATTTAGGAAGATGGAAAGAAGATTTGATAAATAAAATTAATACAAATGTTTCTGCGCCAGCTTCGTCACTCGCAAATGGAATGCTATTTGGATCAGCTCCAGCTTCGAAAGAATTAGCACAAACATTTCGCACAGCAGGACTTTCGCACATAATCGTGCTCTCTGGTTTTAATATTGCGATAGTGATTGCCGGAGTATTATTTGTGTTAACATTTTTACCACTCATGTTGCGCATAACTATTGCATCGATAACAGTAATACTTTTTGTGATGATGGTCGGCGCAGAAGCATCTGTTGTACGCGCAACACTGATGGCATTCATCACACTACTTGCAACAGTACTCGGTAGACAATATGTGGCGCATCAAGCACTTATCATTTCATTTCTGGCAATCATAATGTATGAACCGTATTCATTACTTCACGATATATCACTTCACCTTTCATTTTTAGCAACAGCAGGAATAATATATTTACCAAAATTATTCGACAGGGTGTATGAAAATATAAAAAATAATTCGCTTCGTGAACTTTTGGTCACAACATGTTGCGCATATATCGCGACACTGCCGTACATCATGTATACGTTTGGCACAGTATCGGTGTATGCGTTAATCGCAAATATTTTAGTGTTACCGCTTGTTCCTGTCGCCATGCTTTTATCATTTTTGGCCATTTTATTTTCGTATGCTTTTGATTGGCTGGCGGGATTATTTGGATTCATCGATACTATACTTATCAATATTATTATCTGGATTGCACAAGCTATAGAATATCTGCCGGCGTCTACATTTCCACTAACTATAGCTCTCCCGACGATGTCTTTTATGTACGGACTAATTATTTTTGTTACTGGTTATGTGATATGGAAAAGAAAAAATGAAACGGAGATAACAACAGAAGGAAATATTATTACAGGACTGGTACGCTACTAGGAGGATAATTTTTTAGAAACATTCTTATATACAACGTAGAGTATTGTTCCACCAATTAGAAGTGAGATGATACTAAAAGATCCAAGCGTTACATGTTCGCCAAAATAATATCCGATGTAGTTTATTCCTATGGCCCAAATGATTGAAGCTGATAAAAATATGAACGCAGTGAGTTTCGTCGGAGTGTTCGCAAGTCCTGCAACTATCGGGATAAAAGCTTTTACAGACGGAGTGAGCTTTCCTAAAAATATGTACCACATACCACGATGAGTAAAAGTAGAGTGAAGGGCTGAATGGATTTTATTAAAAGTATTTTCATCAAGCATTAGTAGTTTTCTGGCAAGTGGCTTGTCATATTTTTTGATTAAAAGAAATGTGATTATATTTCCTATAGTGTTACCGATTGAGCCGGCGATAACTACCCAGAAAAAAATTAAATTCCCAGTACTTATAAAATAACCAGTAATGATGTAGAGAAATTGAGATGATGGAAAATTCGCTATTCCATTTATTAGCATTAGTACAAAAATCGCCAAATATGAAAAGGAAGAGATTAAGGAATGTAGATCCATCAGGGTAGTATACATTAATCTAAATTTTCAATTCTCGATTTCCAATTTTCAAATGTGATACCATTTATGTATGAAAGAGTTGTTCGGAGAATGGAAAGTAAGGTGTAAAGAAATATTTCATGAATATGGGAAGGTTGACACCATCATATTTTTACTTTTTCTAGTCATAGTATTAATTTACGCAATTGCTTCATTAGTAGTTCCGCAGAAATTAAGAGTTTCATTTTTAGATATTGGACAAGGTGATGCGATTTTAATTCAAACACCGAGCGGAAAGAAAATGTTAATCGATGGAGGTCCAACAAATAAAATTTTGGAAGAATTAAATAAAGAAATTAGTTATTTTGATAATAATATTGATGTGATGATTGAGACGCATCCGGACGCGGATCATGTAACAGGACTAATTCCAGTGTTAGAAAAATATAATGTGAAAACAATTGTGTTATCGTCTATTGATGGACATACCGGAGTATTTGATGATTTACAAAAACATATTGATTCTGAAGTGACAGACCTGCGTGCGCAGGCACGAATGCATGTTGCGCATACTGGCGACATGATTGATTTCGGTGATGGAGTTATGGTGAATATTTTGTATCCACCAAAAAATTATATTGTTAAGAAAAATGATACGAACGATGCATCTGTTAGTGTAGAAATAACTTATGGAGATAAAACTTTTTTATTAACAGGAGATTTACCGACAACTCAAGAATCGAAATTAATTAGTACAGGATTAGATAGAAACATCGTTGTGTATAAAGCAGGGCATCATGGAAGTAAATACTCTTCGGGTGAAGCACTATTAACTTATATAAAACCAGAGTACTCAATTATAAGTGCAGGTATAAATAATAAGTACGGTCATCCAAATATTGAAACGATACAAAGGTTAGAAAAATATTCAAAAGAAATTATTTCAACAATTAACCGCGGAACGATTTCTTTTATTACTGATGGAAAAATGATTGAAGTAGAAACGAGTAGGTAAAAAGAAAACCCCGAAGGGTTTAAGGTGGGAAACTGGTATGGGATGACATCATTAGAGACTCCACTTTCCCAATCGGTGAGATACTTCTCCCACATGATTCACGCAGAAAAAGATGCAGCTAAAGCGTCGGCTAGCGCCTAGATGTCCAGGAGGTTTTACTAACCTAATTTCCGGTGGGGGTTCGTCGTGTTTGGTGGCCAACTCCTTACACGATTCGGGGGTAACGGTATCTGGAACCTCAGCGATTTTCTGAAAAACTGGCTGAGAATACCTTATTCCATCCCCAGGCCTATATCCGTCCACTGCATAAACCATGTAGCAGTGGAGGTTGCCTTCCGTTGGAAATTCGAACAGTGTGAGGTCTTCCTCGAGTTGAGGAAAGATTTCAGGAAGTCTTAAGGTGCATGGCATGTCGAGCCTCTCTGGTTAAAGTATGTTCGTGATTCTATATATAAAAATGCAAAAGGTCAATAGTATTCGTGGAAAAATGATTGAAGTAGAAACAGAAAAATAAAAGCCGTCGCGAGGACGACTCATTGATGAGAGAAAGGATTTCTGCTGTAATGCCTGACGGGTATCGCTTTATTTTGGGTCCAGAGTTTCTGATGCGTATGTTTATCCATCTCGCTGACTAGACGGACACGGATTCTCCCGATCTCCTTTGTTAACATGACAGCGATTTGTCGGTCGAATCTTTCTAACCTGTCTACAGATACCCAGACAGGAGTAAAGCCGGTGGACCGACGAATTCTTTTCTTTATCGTCGCAATGATTTCGCGACGACCATGATTTTTTAGTTTAGGAATCAAGCGCAGAAGGACTTTCTGCACACTCTCCCGTATTATATGAGAATCATCCATGGAAAAGTCTCCGTAATTGTGAACTTACTTAGCTACTCTAGTTTAAATCAGGGTGATAAGTCAATATATAAAATAAAAAGCCATCTTGCGACGGCTTGTGAAAAATTTCGAGGGCCCCTACTTTACCAAGCGGGGGACGAAGGGCTTCCTTTCGGACACTTCTTGCTTTGGAGGCTCTTCGACGATGAAGAAGTTATTGTTTAGCTTCCTATCGTCTAACTTGGGCAAGGCGCGAACCCACTGCATCCCCAGTTTCGGTTGGCAGATCATCCTCACGGTTACAGAGGGGATGCCCGCATGAATCGTGACCGTGACCTGACGGTCATTCTTCTGGAAAATATCCACCGCGTAGCTACTGCGATGCATCAGGACCTCGGACAATGCCAACATGATCTGCATTCCCCGCTTGCGATCATTCACGATGGTCAAGCTTGGGATGAGTGTCTCAAGCGCAGCTTCTGCTTGGGCGTACAGGACTTCTGACTTCATCATTATCCCCCCGTAACTAATGTGCGAATACTTTTATTATAGCATCTTGTAGAGAAAAGTCAATGATTCTAGAAAGAGAAAAACGCGATCGTAGATCGCGTTTTTCTTAAAAATTCTTTGTATTTATAGCTTGATTTGGAGGTGTAGACCTTTTTTTAGACAACTAGTACAAATCTTTACTCTTGGACCATTTGGAATGCGGGCCCATTGAAGGTTTGGGTATACACGGCGAGCCCCGCGAGGGTTAAACTTTGTAGCACGAACACGGTTACTATAACCGCCTACAACTTTTGAACCTTTTGCGCATAGTGGACAGACATTTGCCATATATTTCTAGTTAGTCGTCATATCCTACCATAAAGAAGGGCGTTTCGCAACGTTTCTACTCTCCTACATGATATGATATTTACATGAATGAAACATTAGTATTATCACAAGGGTTATTTCCAGTAATAATTATACTTTTTTCTATCATTTTACATGAGATAGCCCATGGATATGCGGCATATATTCAAGGTGATGAAACTGCGTACAGAGCGGGTCGTTTAACACTAAATCCCCTAGTTCATATCGATATGATGGGATCTGTGATTGTGCCGTTGTTTGCGTTTTTCACAGCAGGAACATTTTTTGGTTGGGCAAAACCCGTTCCATATAACCCTTATAATATAAGAACAAGAATAGGACAGGCGTTTGTGGCAGCGGCTGGAATATTAACTAATATTTTTATTGCGATATTGGCTATAGTAGTGTTTAAAATCGCATTATCAAATGGATTAGTAAGCGGAAGAATGGGAGAAGCTGTAATGACTATAATAATGGTAAATGTATCCCTTGCACTATTTAATCTGATACCTATACCGCCTTTTGATGGAATGTCTATAATTCAGTCACTTTTCCCAAGATTGCATATAAGCTCAAGGTTAATTTACAACCCTGTCTATCTAATTGGAGCTATTCTGGTGGCGTCTGTCCTTTATAGCATGCTCATACCTTATGTATTCGGATGGGTGCAATCGTTGATAGCGTAGTTATACACAGGAAATGTCTTTTTGTGTCTTTAATATTTGTCCTTTTGTCGTATAATACTTTATACAATGAAGAGCTCTTCTCGTACCGCATATAAATCATCAAGAAACACATCTAAGGGTGGAGGATTTTCAAAATTAACTCGCAGTACAAAACATTTCGGCAAGAGGACTCTACGCGAAATACTTTTGTCGAAGACCCTGCATTCATCCTTTAAGGTGTTGATTGGATTAATGGTTGTGGGTTCAGCGCTATATGGTGCATATGCATGGATTGGAAATACTCTAGCAAATGATATCGTCGTCTCTAAATCTGAAATACTTACTCGTGTGGCAAAAAAGGTGGAACTTCCGAAGGGGGAACCAGATGCAGTAGTACGAGTACAAGATGCAGATACTTTGAAGAAACAACAGGGTTTTTATGCAGATGTGAAGGAGGGAGACTATATAGTGATGTATCCAGGGCTAGCTGTTATATATGATTTAAGGAATGATTCTATAGTTGCGCTAAAGAGGTCAGAGAGGTAGAACCCTCCTTGCAAAAAAGCTGTTTATTTGGTATAGTTCGGAGCACTTACGTTTTTATGCCAACAATCAATCAGCTAGTAAAGAAATCTCGAACAACAACTAGAAAGAAGTCTCGCTCTATCGCCATGACTCGAGGTTTTAATGCAATTCAAAATAGACCAAATTTTTATAACTCTCCATTTAAGCGTGGTGTGTGTATCAAGGTGACAACTACAACTCCAAAGAAACCAAACTCTGCTCTACGAAAGATTGCTCGCGTCCGTCTAACTAATGGAATGGAAGTAACAGCATATATTCCGGGGATGGGACACAAGTTGCAAGAACACTCTGTAGTTATATTGCGTGGTGGACGTGTGAAAGATTTAGCGGGAGTGAGATATCATATCGTTCGCGGAAGACTTGATGCAACACCGGTTGAAAAAAGATTCCAAGGAAGAAGTTTGTACGGAGCGAAGAGACCAAAGGCAGGTTCAAAAACTGCAGCTGCTAAAAAGAAATAATCTGTCTCATAGCAATAATCTCCTACATTAAGTATACTTAATGTAGGAGATTATTAATTTATATACTCATTTAATTATGACAAAGTTTGCAAATGGTGCGGCGTACTTCTTTATATTCACAAGTTTTGTCCTTACTGTTATTTCTGCTGCAGGAATCTGGAACGTTTTTACTGAAGATGTGGTTTGGAAGTCATTTCAATCAATAGGGCTTATCGCGCTTGCTTGCGTAATAATATTGGCAGTTGATGGGTTCTCGGCGAAGAAATCTCTAAGCCAAGAAGAAGTATCTGAAACAGAAGGATCTATCAAAGGGTTTGGCTTTTTCCATACTATCGCCGTAACGATACTTATTACTTCCGTTGCGGTCTGTGTATTCTTAGGCCTACTCTCTATTTGGGATATAGTGAAAGGGGATGTACTTTACAAGTCACTATCTTCAATAGCAACGATCGGATTCTTTTCTTTATTAACCGTCATCGTGTGTAATAAAAGGACAGCGGATATGAAAAAGATGTTGCCGATGACGGTGACCTCCGTCACTTCTGTTTCTCCAGTGGTGCCAGCTACTACTCCAGTTACACAGGTGTAAATAAACTTGAGCCTAGTGGAGGTTTGCCGTGAAAGTAGCACAGTTTAAACTATATATTATAAAATAATTACTTAGAACTATGAACATGATGATGCAGCCACAAGGTCCGGAGAAACAGGAATCAAAAGAAGAGTCTTTTGAAAGAGAGTTCGGCACACTATTATCTGTCGAGACAGATGTAGAGACTTTTCCTGGTTCAAAGATTTATGTACTAAAGACTAAAGATGGAGATTTTGTTAGATATGCTGTATCTCGTGATGAAAGTGGAAAATTACAAGGCATGGAATTTAATGTTAAGGAAAAGAAAACAATTTCTGGACCCAATGATGCATATTGGAAAAGTTCTAGTGCTCCAACAAATGAGGCACGTACAAATAAAGATGTTCAGATAATGAACTCACAGCGTGCAGGAGACGAAGCTTTAAGTAGAATTGAGGAATATTTAGAAAGTAAAGGGCAAATGATTTAATTTTTAGATATCAACAGTAAAACAAAAGCGCGACCTACGGTCGCGCTTTTGACTGCTATACTAAAAATATATGAATTTCAATACATTTGTAAAAAATATTAAGAACGCGACTTTCTCAATGTATGCGAGAGCATTCGCAGTTACATTTTTTGTTGGGCTGTTACTTATTCCAGTCTCTTATTTTGTTTTAGGAAAAGAAACTATTTTAGACATACTATCTAATCCTAATGCAGTGCCTAATAATAATCTCTATAGTTTGGCTGGAATTCTTATGACAGCAGTACTTTTTATCTTCATGAGAGGCATAGTAGGTGGATATGGAAGAAATAATGGTTTTAAAATAGGATTATCTTTCGGAGTGCTTGTTGGATTAACACAACTCTCTAATATGTACGATCCATTTAATTTACCTTTCTATTATTGTTTAATGGTGGCAGTGATTATGGCATTTTCACATGGAGTTCTCGGGTTTATGCTTGCAGATCAGAAGAAAAACTAGCTTTTGCTTTTTAATGGGTTTTGATGTAGTATAGACAGACTTGTTTATCAAGTATTGAAGCAATTACTGAAATTAAACACTTGTGAAGTACCCACTGCTTCGGGGAACGTTTACACAAGTACAACTAAAAACATGCGAAGAAAAGTTAAGAATCGTAATATCGTCGGCCCTGATGCCAAATATAACTCAACTAAAGTTGCAAAGTTTATCAATTATGTGATGGAAGGAGGAAAGAAAAATACTGCACGAGAAATCGTGTACAGTGCTTTCGATATTATTAAAGATAAGTTGAAAGTGGAAAATCCGCTAGAAACTTTTGAAGCAGCACTGCGAAATGCAGGACCAGTGACTGAAGTGCGTTCACGCCGAATTGGTGGAGCGAACTATCAGGTTCCACGTGAAGTGCGTGATGAGAGACGCTTCATGCTAGCGTTCCGATGGATATTGGAAGCAGCAAATAGTAAGAAAGGAAAGGCAATGCGATTTAAGCTAGCAGATGAACTAATCGCAGCTGCAAATAATGAAGGAACTGCGGTGAAGAAGAAGGAAGATACGCATAGAATGGCTGAGTCAAACAAAGCCTTTGCCCATTTTGCCTGGTAGCCCTCTTTCATTTTTAGCGAATTTCTTCGTTGTCTTCGCTTACTAAAACCTAAATGTACTACTTGTACATCTTCGGTTCTCGTAAGCTCGACGCCTCGAACTTCATCTAAAACTGAAAGCTTGGAATACGGAATGTGAATATCTGAAAAAACATATTATAAACTATCAACTACTCACTAAAAACTAATAACTAACTTTATGGCTCGAGACTATCCACTAAACAAAACACGAAACTTTGGAGTTATTGCCCATATTGATGCGGGAAAAACCACAACAACAGAGCGTATACTTTTCTATACCGGCGTTTCGCACAAGATAGGAGAAGTGCATGAGGGGGATACAGTCATGGACTGGATGGAACAAGAACGTGAACGCGGCATCACGATTACTTCGGCTGCTACAACTGCATTTTGGAATCCAACATACATGACTAAGGAAGATGAGTCTAAGAAATGTCGTTTTAATATAATTGACACTCCTGGGCACATTGATTTTACTATTGAAGTAAAGCGATCACTTCGTGTACTTGATGGAGCTGTTGTTGTGTTTGATTCTGTTGCTGGCGTGGAGCCACAATCAGAAACAAATTGGAAGTATGCCTCTGAGGGAAATGTTCCACGTATTTGTTTTATAAATAAATTAGATCGAATGGGTGGCTCATATGATAAAAGTTTTGATAGTATTTTAGATCGTCTTTCAAAAAAGGCTGTTCGTATGCAAATGCCTATAGGGACAGAAGAAAATTTTAACGGAATTATTGATCTTCTTATAATGAAAGAAGTAAAGTTTGAAGGAGATAAAGGAAAAGATGTTGGATTTAGTGAAATTCCTGCAGAACTATTAGACGAAGCAAAGAGACGACGTGCAGAAATGATTGAAAAAATTGTTGAGACAGATGAAAACATGATGACACAGTATTTAGAGGGAAAAGAATTTACTGTTGAAGAATTAAAACCCGTTATTCGTAAAGCAGTTATTAATAACGAACTATTCCCAGTGTTTTGTGGATCAGCGTTAAAAAATAAAGGAGTACAACTTGTACTTGACGCAGTTATTGATTACCTTCCGTCCCCACTTGATATTCCAGCGCCGAAGGGAATTGACCCAAACACAGGAGAAATAATCGAGAGTGTTGTTTCAGATACAGCACCACTTGCGGCACTTGCGTTCAAACTTCAGTCAGACCCATTCGTTGGTCAGCTTACTTTCATCCGCATATATTCGGGAACACTTGAGGCAGGAAGTTATGTTTATAATGCAACAAAAGAAAAAAAAGAGCGTGTGGGACGAATACTTCGTATGCATGCAAATGACCGTGAAGAAGTAAAAACAGTTTATGCTGGAGAAATTGCGGCTGCTGTTGGACTGAAAGATACAGTAACATCCGACACTATTTGTACTGAAGAGAATCCAATTATTTTGGAAAGAATAGTGATTCCAGAATCTGTTATTTCTATGCGTGTTGAACCCAAAACAAAGGCTGACCAGGAGAAGATGGGTATGGCGCTATCAAGACTTTCAATTGAGGACCCAACATTTCGTGTGTCATCTGATCCGGAAACACTTGAAACAATTATTTCCGGAATGGGAGAACTACACTTGGAAATTATTGTTGACCGCATGAAGCGAGAGTTCAACGTGGAAGCAAATACAGGAAAACCACAGGTTGCTTATAAGGAAACAATTCAAGGTACTGCAAGTGGGGAAGGAAAATACATTAAACAGTCAGGCGGTCGTGGACAGTACGGTCATGTGAAGATAAATATCCGACCTATCGATTATTCTGTTTTAGTTGAAGATTTGCCAAAGAACACAAAGCGAACGGGTAGTTTTGAATTTGTGAACTCACTTAAAGGCGGTGCAATTCCACAGGAATTCGTTCCCGCAGTAGAAAAAGGACTTCGCGAATCAATGGATCGCGGAACATTAGCTGGATTTAAAATGGTAGATGTGTCATGTGAAGTTTATGACGGGTCATTCCACGAAGTGGACTCTTCCGAAATCGCCTTTAAGCTTGCAGCTGGAATGGCACTTGCGGATGCAGTGTCAAAAGCAAAGCCTGTTATTCTTGAACCAATTATGAAAGTAGAAGTAGTTACACCGGACAAATTTTATGGAGATATTACAGGAAATCTTTCATCAAAACGTGGACAGATTGAAGGAATGGATGAACGAGGACAAGATAAAGTTATAAAAGCTATGGTTCCGCTATCTGAAATGTTTGGATATGCAACTTCTTTGCGTTCAATGACAGAAGGAAGAGCAACATTTACTATGGAATTTGGAAAATATGATGTGGTACCTAACAATATCGCAAAAGATATTGCAGAAAACAAAAAGTAATATTCTGGCGAACTACTTTGTCGCGCCTCAAGTTTTGTCGGCAATGTACGCTTTGTACATTTTCTCCAAAACTTGAGGCGCTTCGCGTATTTCATCCAGAATATTTCTTTTTATGGAAAAGAATTAATGCTAAACTTATAAGGTATGTATTTTATACTCTCTACAGCACTTGTCCTTCTGGGGCCGGTTTTGGTTATATTTATATCGACAACAACAGCACACAATCTTTTTGTATCGCTAGTAAACAAATCAAATAAATTCGCCGCGTCCTTAGCTGTAATTACTTATTTAACTTTGCACACAGTTTTGTTATTTTTACTTGGGATTGTTCAGGTACTTTTTGCGTATCTGTCAGGCTATCAAGGAAGCAGTTATGGGTGGTGGATGTGGATATATGTAGTATTGGTATATCCAATTTCTGTATTAATCGGGTTTGTCACCTTCATTATTTTAATTCATAGGAAAAAATTAACTGATTCAAATTAAAAATATCGCAAAAGATATTGCAGAAAATAAGAAGTAAGTATTCTTACGACTATATTTTCAAGATCCAGTGACAAAAAATATCTCATTTCCATTTTGAAGTCGGATAAGCAGAGAATAAGAAATAAATCTTTCCACAAACTTGGAGGATCGACGTCTAGGCCCTCTACTTTCTTTCTTTAGAGTTTAATCTTTTTCTCAGTTCTTCAGCCACTGGAAGTATTGTTATACCGTAGTAATGCAACGGATTCTCTTTATGAAGAGCAAGCATTCTAATAAGACTATTTGTAGTTGTGGTTTCAAGTTTGACTGATTTTCTTTGAAAATCTAAGCTCGATTCCATGGCGTTTTTCAATTCTAAGTCAGTTTTATCTCTGAATGACACATCATACTTTTCTCTTATTTTTTCTCTTCTTTTATAATCTTCAAATAATATTTCTGTGTTATGGTATTTGTTTATAATATCATCGGATAATTTTAGTGCTTCGTCTAGAGTAATGTCCATTTTTTCAGGTGGATGTATTATATAACCATCTGTCGTTAGACCCAATTCTAGAGGTTTAGCATTTTTTTTGGCTCTTCTTTCACTAATATTTATTACATTTGCAGGTATATTTTTATGGATATTGTCGCCTGGAGTTTTCATAGTGGAAGTATAACATTTCTCGTTCGCTTTTATCCAATATTTTTTGGTACACTGTAAGTTAGTAATTATTAGTAATCATCATGATTATATTTTCAAACCCCAGTTTAACTTGTCCACTATCATTTAGATGTGGGGGGGTATAATTAAGCCATTAGCCATTAGCCATTAGCCATTAGCCATTAGAGCCATTAGAGCCATTAGAGCCATTTTAATTTTATATTTATGT
>CALRDS010000013.1 GCA_943354975.1 Candidatus Nomurabacteria bacterium
TTCTGATTCTACTTTTATTCCATCTTTATTTACTGCTGTATAGTGAAAAAGCATATTTTTATATTAGTCTATCAAAGACATTTTGTCGGCGTGCAAATGCTTTCGCGTCATCTTTTGTAACTTCACCCTTGCGCACAAGTTCTGCTAGGTATCTATCAAGGTCAATCATCCCATCTTGGGAACCAGTTTCAATAATCACATCAATTTCATGAGTTCTTTTCTCTCGTATAAGATTAGACACTGCCGGAGTATTAAGTAAAAGTTCAAATGCTGGTATAAGACCACCTGAAATACGAGGAATAAGACGCTGAGACAAAATTCCAATTAAGGAAGAGCCTAGCTGTAAACGAATCTGGTCTTGCTGGTCTGCTGGAAAACTATCAATTATACGATCTACTGTTTGTGCTGCAGAGTTCGCATGAATAGTAGAAAAAACTAAGTGTCCAGTTTCAGCGGCAGTAACTGCAGCGGATATAGTTTCTTTATCACGCATTTCTCCAATCATTATCACATCAGCATCCTGACGGAAAATATGAGTAAGTGCTGTACTAAAATCTTTTGTATCTGTCCCAACTTCGCGTTGTTCAATCAAAGATTTATCTTGAGTAAAACGAAACTCTATTGGATCCTCAATTGTAACAATGTGTTTCTTTGATTCTGAATTTATAAGTCCAATCATAGCAGAAAGTGTCGTAGACTTTCCCTGACCCACTGGACCAACCACAAGGAAAAATCCTTGACGTTCCCTAGCAATATTTACAATTTGGTCTGGTAGATTCAGTTCTGGAATACCTCTAACTTTTGGGATAAGACGTAATGCCATGGAAATATAACCACTCTGAAATGACGCATTCCCTCGCAAATGATATTCCTTATGATGCTGATACGAGAAATCCATTTCCTGAGTTGCGACAAAATTATTAAAAGATTTTTCTCCAACCATAGCACGAAGAAGGCCGACAGTATCATCTGCTGTTAATTCTTTCTTTCTAGTGAGCGGTATTAGGTCACGATTGACTCGCAGTGTCGGAAAAGATCCAACAGCTAAGTGAAGGTCCGAACCTCCTTCCTTAACGAGAGTCATAACTAAATCGTCGAGCTCAGTTTCGTAGTTCATAGGGATAGTTTACAGTTGTCAGTTTACAGTTTTTAGAAAAAATGTAACTAAAACATACTATACATTGAGTATAGCAAGCATGTTCTACAAAACAATTGCATAACTCACATAGAGTAGTTTTTAGTTCACAGTTGTCAGTTTTTAGTAAATACAAAAAACAATTACAAGGTGTGTAGATTTTTATAAAAGCCAGAATTTGCTTCAACTACAATGGGTATTTTAAAACAAATAAATTGAAATGAGTGCGCGACGCTGGGTTCACGAGCGACTAAGACGTAAATAACACTACGTTGCGGGAGCGAGTGGACCCAGCAACAAAGCAATCGTTCAATTTATTTGTTTTATAAGTCGTTGATTTCGGAGAAAGGTACAAGACCCTTCATACACTTAATCATCGCGTCCTCTTTCATTGTTATCATTCCATTTTCACGAGCTATTTTCCATATATCTTCCTCACCTAATTTTTTTAGTATCGCATCCTGAATACCGTCAGTAAAAGTTAAAACTTCAAACACTGGGACTCGCCCCTTTAGACCACTTTTATTTAATTCATTTGGTTTTGCATCATGAAATGGCTGGTCAAGTGGTAGTACTGATTTAAATGCGTCAGGCAGGTCTTTAAACTGTTCATTAATCATCTCTGTCATGCCGGATGTCATATTCACTGGAGTTGAACACCCTTCGGCTATTCCACGAGCCAATCGCTGACCAATCGTAGCAATAAGAGTCGGAGCAATAAGATATGGTTCTATTCCCATGTCCAAAAGACGATTGATAACACCAATGGCAGTATTGGTGTGAATAGTAGAAAACACCAAGTGTCCAGTAAGGGAAGCTTGAATCGCAAGCTGTGCAGTTTCTGCATCACGAATTTCTCCTACCATTATAATGTCCGGATCCTGACGAAGTATTGAGCGAAGACCAGAGGCAAATGTGTATCCGATTTCTGGAAAAACTTGAGACTGATTCATACTAGGCATGTTGTATTCAACAGGATCTTCAAGCGAAACCACGTTTTTATGTTCACGGTCCACTTCATTTAACATGGCATAAAGAGTAGTAGTCTTTCCACTTCCTGTAGGCCCGCAAATTAGAACCATTCCGTACGGACGACTGATCGCTTCGCGTAATTCTTTCATCTGTTGGTCTTGGAATCCAAGAGTGTCAATAGGTTTAACGCCTTTAAAACTATCCAAAATACGAATCACCACTTTCTCACCATAATACCCAGGGAATGTAGACACACGGTAGTCTATTGTATGATCACCGAACTTTGTACTAAAACGTCCGTCTTGAGGTTTACGTTTTTCGTCTAGTTTTATTCCAGAAAGAACTTTTATACGTGCAACTATCATAGGATGAAGTTTTGCCGGAAGTGTGGCGATAGTCTCTAGTCTTCCATCGATTCTCACACGTGTACGCACAGCAGTTCCGACGTGTTCAATATGTATATCACTGGCATTATTATCAATAGCATAGCGAAGTATTGTACTTATTATTTCTGGAGTAGAAAGTTTCGCCAAATCTGCATCCATTCCACTACTAGTAACATCTGTTAAATCAAGGTTATCTCCAGTAGCTTCTATAACCTTAGGATCACTTTCTTGTGAAGTGTAGGTAATGGACGATGCATCATCGACTTTTTTAGTGAGACTAGCCTTTTCATCTATTGGTGACGCATCTTCTGGCAAACCAAAATGTCTTCTATAAACACCATAACTAATAAGATAGGCCTTGTACGCCACATGATTAGAGTTAAACAAAAATTGAAGACTATCCAACACATTTGCATGTTCTGGGTCTACAATACCAACAGAAAGAACTTCATCTTTAAATGAAATAGGAATTGCAAGTAATTGTTTTGACTGCGTAACACTTAAAAACTTCATCAACTCTTTATCTTCTGGAACATCTTCTGTGTAAATAGGAAGGCCGTATAATATTCCACGTATGTCCGTTACTTCTTCACCTTTTATATTCTTTTTTGCAAGCAAAGTTTCAACCAAGACATCATCTTTGGAGGTAATCTCCGCTTCGATGTCTTTAGCTTCTAACTCTGTTAACTTATTCTGACTAACGAAGAGATCCAGTAGAAGCATATGGTGCAAATGGATTAAGTCGACCGCGGAACGTCGTCGGAGAAATCGTTTCAGAAAAATCTTGTAACTGCTGTACAAGTTCTGAGTTCATAAAACCAGTATCGCGAAGAGATAACTTATCTTGATTAACGGCTTTTAAGAAAAGTACGAAATTTTGCCCAAGAAGCTGTTCACTCGCTTGTGATGATGTTGTAGTAGATACTGGCTGGCTAAATAAAGTATATAAATAATACATACCCGCCAAAAACAACATCAGTACGAATACTTCTATATACATGCTTTTCTTTTGTGTTAGGTTTGTGATTTGCATATATTATTTCTTAACATAGTAAGCCTCGAGCTTTACTTGAAAATTAATCGTACCCTCTTGTTTATCTGGAACATTAAAAGTTACAGATTTTATAGTGATAAGTCTTAGAGATGTTTCATAGTTATGCATAAGCTCTTTGAATTTTTCATATGATGTCTTTACTGAAAATGATACCGTATAAGCCCCTTTGTTACTATTAACAATCGGCGGGCTCTCTGAATAACTAGTGTCATCCAAAGAAACTCCTGTGATATTTGCTATAGTACTTATTTCGCTAACAAGTCTAACTGGGTCAATATATTCTGGTACCATTATTTTCATATTATCTTTTGCATCATCAGGAATAGCATTGTATTGATTACGCAAATCCTCTGCTTGTTTAGTCAGTGTTTCTGCTTGGCTTATAGTGTCATCGTATTGCATACTCAAAACACGTAATGCTGTAACACTCTTCTCCGGTGCCCAAATAGCTCCACCTCCAGAATAAAGTGGACTAAGTACTAGATAATAAATTGCGAACGATGCTACTAACAATAAGAGATTTACAAGATTTTTAGACATATATTTATGGGATTATTTTTGAAGATGGTGCAGGCGTAGTACTTGTCGCAACAGCCTGTACCGGCGCTTGACTTGTTTCAGGAACATCTTTCAAGACCAATCCTTCAGGTAAAACTCCCAATATCGCTATAGGCATCTTAAGGCTAAATGTTATCTTGCCTGTATCATCAGGACGCAAACCTTCGATTTTAACCGTAGGTAAATATGTAATGTACGGTTTTCGTTTGAATGTATCCATCTGCTCAATAACAGATCTATAATCAGGTGCAATAGCACCTAGCGCTAATTCGTATCCTTTTTGGGCTTCAGAAAAGTGCAAGTCGAAACGCTTGTAGATAACTTGATTTTCAACACTTTCTTCAAGAATTTTAAAGGCGGAGTTAACGGAAGGATGTTCTTTAACTAGCTGTGTAATTACCTTGAGACGACTAGAAAGTACTCTCATATCTTGGAGTGGTAACTTGTCTAGTTTCTTTTCATAAATAGAAAGTTTATCTTTCTTTGTACTAATTTGAGATTTAAGGAGGGAGCTCCAACCAAAAAGTACTCCCGTAGAAATAACCATAATAGCAAGAATAATTATAAGCAGTGTCCGTATGAGGCCCATTCCCTCACCTTCCTGTCGTGAATCATAAGCATTTGCTCTAGCAATTGGGGGAACATACGCCTTAGCTGGTGCAGGTGTAGCGCCTGGAACACCACCTGGTGCGGGAGTAGCAGCTTTTAGCTCTTCTTGTGGTGGTTTAAATGAGAACGACATGATGTATTAAGAAACTAATTTTTTTAGAGCACATCCAATCGCTACAGCATATGTCGGACCCACCTTATCCATCAATTCTTTAAGGAAATGTGGTACCCCTATCTGCTCAAACGGTGTCGCGATCCTTCCTGCAATGTGTACAGTCTGGTTATACACATCAAAAATACCTGGAACACGAGCACCCCCGCCTAATAAAATTATTCCTTCTATATTCTGATTATACTTTCTTTCGTACATTAGGGATAGCCTAGCGACCTCACCAAAAAGTGGATAACTAGAAAGTTGCATCACATCTTTTACATATGGATTCGATTTATCTCCCTTGTACCCAAATACTCTTTTTGTATCTTCAGCTGTTTCCATAGAAATAGAAAGTGCTTTTGATAGTTGAACTGTAGCTTCTTGGGACCCGCGACTTATGACATGCATATCAAGTACTGTGCTTTGAAAAACAAGTGAGATAACTGTGTATTGTGCGCCAATATCTACATACAAAACCATGTTTTGAGTCTGCGGTGAGCAACTCCTCAGTAAACTGTATCCATGAATCTCATACTCAACATTTGTGAGTCCTAATTTTTCTACAATTCTAGCGTAGCCAGCTAAGGTTGTATTATTAACTGCTGCAAGTACTACATTTATCATTCTCTCTTCTACTCCAATATTTACATTAGTTGGTATATGCCACCAATCCATTTGAACGTCAGTTAATGGAATAGGAATATACTTGCGAGCTTCAAGTGGTATCATCGTGCGTAATTCTCTATCGTCAACATTTGGAACTTTTACAAGCGCCACGTACGCAGAAGCTGGATCAATCGCAACCACAGCATCCCGTGCAGTAACTTTTGCCTCTTTCAACATATCCTGCACAGCTTCAATTAATTTTTCTTCTCCCAAATGAACCGCTTGTCCAGCGACTAATCCAGCATATGGACCAAGAGATATTTCACCATATGTGTCCAAAATAATTCTTTCTTTTTCTTTTCTTAGTTGAACTATCTTTATAGAAGAAGACCCAATATCAAGTCCAAGGGCTTGAGATACGTCATCCTTTGAGAAAATACGAAACATATATTATTAAGTATACACTGCTTATTAGTCAATTTTGTATATAAACTAAGGGTATATGTGGACGATACGCGAATATCTTTACAAATTTCAAGAAATACTTTTCCCTACTAAGTGTTTTAGCTGTGAAAAAAATGACGAGATAATTTGTGATTCGTGTTTACAAAAATGCAGAAAAAACGTGGATTTTCTCGGATTATACACAGTTAGTGTATACAGTTTTAAAGATCCACTAATAAAAAAGATAGTCCATGCCCTAAAATACTATCGTAGAAAAGATTTAGCTACTCCGCTGGCGAAAGAAATGTCAAAAGAACTGGGAAGTTATATAGGAACAAATTATATACTTGTTCCAATCCCGATGTACAGACTTAGAAAATACATACGTGGTTATAATCAGGCAGAAATATTAGCAGAAAATATTTCGAAACTAATTTCTATACCAGCTAATAATAATTTACTCAAACGCATAAAATTAACTAAAAGACAGGTAGAAGTAAATAATAGAGCCTTGAGGATAAATAATCCGAAAAATAGTTTTGATGTCACAAAATCAGTTAAAGATATGAATATAATAATAGTGGACGATGTTACAACCACTGGCGCAACAATAAATGAAGCCCGCCGAATACTTTTAAAAGAAGGTGCGCGTGATGTGCGTGCAATCACTATTGCTCACTAGTGAATAGTTTTAAGTTTATAGTTGTCTGTTTTTAGTAAATTACAGATACGAAAGAACGACGCCTACGGCGTCGTTCTTTCGTATCTGTAAACCTAAAACTGTAAACTATATTTATTGATTCCCTCCGAAAAATCCTTTAAAGAAACTTTGCGCACGTGTTCCTATATTTTCTCCATTTGAACCAGTAGATTCACCCTTTACTTCGCCTCTTTGCATCATTGGTGGTTTCCCAGGAACTCCCTGCTTTGCCACATCCATCATAGGATTACCAACTTTTCTCCCTTCATCAGCTCCATTCTTCTCTCCTTTCATCATTCCGCGAGGAGTAGTTGAAGCCATCATTGGTTTCTTGTCACCAACGATTGCCTTTATTTTTGTGACATATTCATCACGAATTGCTTTTATCTTAGCTTCCATTTCCATATTCAAAGCTTTGATTTGAGCATCCATCGTAGCGTCTCCCGTTGTTATTTGTGAAGGCATCATCTTACCTTCCTCCATATTCTGTCGCATAGCCGCAGTTACACCTGGAGGAACAGGCTTCTTTACTGCTGACCCATATTCCTCTGCGCTAACAAAAGACAAACTGGCCACTGTAATTGCTGTTAAAACGTATAGTTTATTCACGGTTTATTTAATATTAAAAACTAGGGAAACATGGTTAATCCTAAACTTAGTATAACAAATAATATATAGTAAGGTGGGGATAAAATGTGCTAAAGTACTTGGATATATTTAAAGGTCGAATGTATCAAAA
Organism: Candidatus Nomurabacteria bacterium; assembly: GCA_943354975.1. Taxonomy (GTDB): domain Bacteria; phylum Patescibacteriota; class Minisyncoccia; order Phycocordibacterales; family UBA5272; genus UBA11704. The sequence continues at coordinate 7,358 of CALRDS010000013.1, forward strand.
ATACCCTAACCATGCTATTTAACTCTTTTGATTTTCTAGTATTTTTTACAATAGTTTATATACTATTTTTTGCTTCTAAGGGAGTTTTTAGACAGCTGGTCTTACTTATTTCTAGTTGTGTTTTTTATGCATGGTTTATTCCAAAATATTTACTAATACTATTTGTAACTATAGCTATTGATTACTACGCGGCCATAAAAATTGAGAATGCTGATTCCGAAAAAAGTAAGCGTCTTGCGCTGATTCTGGGAATAGTAAATACCTGCGCTGTACTTTTTATATTTAAATACCAAAACTTCTTTCTTGATAACCTAAACTGGATCACACAATCGAGTTTCGCACATTGGGATATTATTTTACCAATTGGACTTTCATTTCACACATTTCAAAGTCTCAGCTATGTAATAGATGTTTACAGAAAGAAAATCCCCGCTGAAAGAAATCTGCTTACCTATTCAAACTATGTGATGATGTTCCCTCAGCTCGTTGCAGGTCCAATTGAAAGAGCAGGGCACCTAATCCCACAGATAAAATCCACTTTATACAACAGACTTAGTCAGTCAGATTTTTCTATTGGTATGACCATTTTCTTTTATGGATTATTTAAGAAAATGGTTGTAGGAGATAATATAGCTCCATATGTAAGTGCAGTCTATGATAACTACACTTATCACAGTGGGGCGACATTACTAGTTGCTACAATGCTTTTTGCAATTCAAATTTATGCAGACTTCTCTGGTTACTCTGATATGGCAATTGGAATAGCAAGAATCTTAGGTTATAGATTCAATGATAACTTCCAGACACCTTATTTTTCAAAAAGCGTTACAGAGTTCTGGCGTAGATGGCATATATCATTATCAAGTTGGCTTCGAGATTATTTATACTATCCGCTTGTTTTAGGTTGGGGTAAAATTAGTAAATTTAAATTAAACGCGAGTATCTTAGTTACGTTTGCTCTCATTGGGCTATGGCACGGAGCAAATTGGACCTTTGTGATATTTGGGACATTACATGGAATATACTTGGTGGTTGAAAACATAACCGAAGGTATGCGAAAGTGGTTCGTGAACTTTATACGTTTAACCAGACTTCCGAGAATTCATCACGCTATACAGATGACTATAGTCTTCGTATTAGTTTCCCTTTCTTTTATTTTCTTCAGAGCAACATCTCTAACTCAAGCACTCGATATACTAAAAAAGATTTTCTCAAACTTTTCAATAAGAGAAATAAACTTCTTAGACACTAACGGATTCGCCACACTATCATTTTCTATACTTGTACTATTTTTATGCGAATACCTTATATTTACAAAATACTCAATCGAAGATATTTACAACATGCGTCTAGGTAAATGGTTCGCACCATTAATTGCTATAGGATCAATACTCCTTGTGTTCTCATTTGGTTGGTGGGGAGGAGCCAGTTTTATATACTTCCAATTTTAAATATGATTCAAATAATTAAAAAAATAATACTAACGCTGATTGTAATCGTTATAATCGATAGGATTTTCACCTACGCTTTCATGAACATTTTCTTTTCAAAAACTATTTCTGGCGAAAGTGGCGGGACGATAAATTATGTTTTGAATAAAAAATCAAATATAGATTTTCTAATAATTGGACCCTCTCGTGCAAAACATGGAATGGACCCTGCTGTTCTCACGTCATTAGGAGCTAATGGTTATGATTTAGGAATAAATGGGACAGATGTTTTAAATAGTCTTCTAGTTTTAGATATTCTAATAAAACACGATGTGAAGCCGAAAACTATCGTTCTTCAAACAGATCTCTCCGATTACACTGGAAATTCTAAAACAAAAATATTAGACCAAATAAAAAGAGTTTATCCATACGATACGGAATTAGTGCGAGAATACGTAGGCCGTGTTGGATATGTAGAGCAAGTAAAATACTTCTTTGGAACATATCGACTAAATAGAAAAGTCGCCAACATTGGATATAACTTTTTGAAAAGAAATTCCATTGGGGATAATACTGGATTCGTAGGTCTTCCTAGTATCCCCTTTGCACCGGATGAGAAATCACTTTCAGCTGATTATGTTTATGACAAAAACAGTACTACTGCTGAAGCACTACGTCGTATAAAGAAAATATGTGATGATAATAATATTAAATTCGTCGTGGTATTCCCACCATCATATAAAAATGTTTTCTATAACGGTGTGGAGCAAAAAGTTATGCTTGAAGATTTAAAGAAAAATGGTATCAATAATGTAATTGATTTATCTGATATTTCTAAACTCCCCGATTTAGCAAAAGAAGAAAATTGGCGCGATGCTATTCACTTTAATACCTTAGGTGCTGAAACTTTTTCAAAAATATTGAATAGAGAATTAGCTAAGATGATTAAATAATTTTTTTCGTAGACTCTAAAACAAAATTGAAAAAATTAGATAGGTTTTTGCGCAACCCAAGTGAGAACATCCGGGCCACACAAATATAATCCCGAAAGCCGACTATCTGTATACTCGTCACCTATATATAACGCTAAAGGTAAGTTTTCACTCACAGCGGCATGTCCACTTCCATAGACAAACAACCGTTCATACCATTCTAATTTCTTAGCTTCCTCTTCATCAATTTTTGGCAATTGGTTTTTCTCTCTATCAACCTTATACCAACCTGTTTCAGTGGGTACTTCTTTCCAACTTAACCAACACCAGTTGTGTCTTGATTGTTTAATGAATGCTTCATCCATTACAACATCAAAAACATTTGCGATAGCATGTCCTTCGTCAACTCCATCTTGAAGTTTGTCGAAAGTAACTTTTCTTCCACTTGAGTTTACTTGCATACTTTTTAGTATACCTGATTTGCGGAGAGCGTGAGATTCGGTCACAAAACTACCTCGCGTTGCTCGAAGTAGTTTCCCGACCCGTATTCGAATCCCACCGTAAAACTAAGCAGTTAGTTTTTCTTCTCTCCGCACACAAAAAATACCTTTATGTGCTCTTATTTTGTATGTGCGGGAACTCTGTGGAACTTATATTATAAAAATACCTCTAAACTAGGTTAAACAGTAGGGATTTTTAAATGCTTATTAACTCTAACAAAGTTAATAATTGATGAAAATAATGCATAAAGATTAACAAGTAAGCCCCATCTATATCCAGCCTCTATATCAGACTTGAAAAAATAAACATTTTTCGTACTATACTTAAAAGTATATAAAATGTATCATAAACAACTCGTCGAACACATCATACATAAAAAAGCACAAGGAATGTTAGAAGCTGACATTCGACATGAACTCATGCAAGACGATTGGAGTAAAGAAGACATAGATTTAGGGTTTCATTATGCTCAGTTCCCTGAAAGACTAGATCACTTCTCATTAGAAAGAATGTTAAGGTCTGAAGTAGAAGCGTCCTCTTTTATAATTGTACTACTACTTGCAATCTCGGTATCTGTTGTTACTTTTGTTTATTCTGGAACAGAGGTAACCAACTATAATCTTGTCGCACCAGAAATGACTCAATCTGACAAACGAGTTTTTACATATGGGGTATCTCAAGCATTATCACAGCCTGATTTTTTTAATAAAGTTAAGAATCAATTTATTGAATCAAAAACAACGTTTGTAGAAGTAGACCTTACTCAGATGATTGCTCGTGTTTATAAAGACGGAATACCAATTCTCGAGGTGCCAGTAAAAACAAAAGGTAAATCAGGTTCTTGGTGGGAAACTCCGGCCGGACTATATAAAATAGAAACAAAAGAAAAAACACACTATTCAACTATTGGACATGTTACTCAACCGTGGAGTATGCAGTTTCAGGGTAACTTCTTTATACATGGAATCCCCTATTATGAAGACGGAACCTCTGTATCAAGTTCATTTTCTGGTGGTTGTATACGCTTGAAAAATGAAGATGCAAAAAAAATATTTGATATTGTAACAATTAATACGCCAATACTTGTTTACGAAAAGGATTTTTCACCAGATAACTTTTCATATACTGAAACAAAGCCAAATATAAGTGCTGATTCTTTTATGTATGCGGATATAAATAACAACTTTGTATTCTTGAAAAAAAATGAAACACGTCTTGTAAAAATCGGGTCTATAGCAAAATTAATGACTGCGCTAGTTGCAACTGAATATATAAATATAGAAAAAATATCCAAAGTTCCAAAAGAAGCGCTTGTTGAAACTTCTGTGCCGAGATTGAAAGAAGGGCTGAGAATTGATATATACCAACTACTATTTCCACTTCTTCGCGAATCATCTAACGAATCTGGAGAAGCTATTGCTATGTCATATGGTAGAAAACAATTTATTAAACACATGAATGAAAAAGCTAAGTCTATAGGTATGACACACACTACTTTTGTTGATCCTACAGGTACTAGTGACGATAATGTTTCTACTGTAGAAGATATGTTTATGCTTGCAAAATATATTTATAATAATCGTAGTTTTATTTTTAATATTACTTCTGGAAAAGTAAAAACTAGTACGTACGGCAAAAGCATATTTTCTGATCTTGGTTGGGGAAATAGTTTAATACATAATGAATACTTTTTTGGTGGAATTGCAGATGAGAAAGATTTAATTAATCAATATAATCTCTCAGTATTCGAAATAAAAAATGGATCCTCAGTTCGTCCAATTTTCTTTGCATCATTTCAATCAAAAAATTCTAAAGAAGACATAACAAATGGACTAGATTATTTGCTTACTCGTTACAAATAATACATTCTAATTTTGGCGGTGTCATTATATCCTTTGCGCGAACCTTTTTCGAGCGGAAGCCCTGACTCGCGCCCCGCTCGCGGACTCGCGGGGCCGCCCTTCGCCTGCCGCTTCTTATGTTTTTTTGTTTTGGGGGGGGGTGTGGGGGGAGCCGACAAAAAATGGAAAGGAAATTTTTGGTTTTGCTTCCGACGCTTCATTCCTCCAGAAAGGACTTGTATTTATATTTTAGCATTGTGGGGATATTTTGTCCGTCCTGTCCTTCGTCATTCGCGTCGGTGTGAGGCGCTCCCCGTATCCGCGTTTTGTGGTAACTCTGTTGTCCGCTCACACTTCGTAATCACCTCGCATAGGCCGTTCGCATTCGCTCACGTTGCCTGCTCGGCGTTGCTTCATGTTCGCTCTGTGGCTTCGGTGGTGTCCGTAGTATCTATTTGTGCTTGCCCCGCCCGCCCTGTGCGCGTACAAACCCCCGCCGTTTTTAGGAGAAATTATATGATTACATATAAATTCCTCGGCTCGGAAATGGGAAAATCGGAATTTTCCCATTTTTCTCGCTCTACGTCGCTTATAAAACGGCGGAGGTTGCTCCCCTACATGTGTAAAAGACACTCGCAGGGTTTTTGTTTTAAAATCACTTTTTGCTCGCTGATAGTGTTAATAAATAGACTTTGACTGCCCGAGCCAGTAGCAAATCTTTTATCAAGCGGGTGTGTGGTGCTGATACCCTCGGCGAGAAAATTCTTTTACCAATGCTCCGTGTCGATTATATAGCGCTTTTTGTTTGCCGACCCAGCGCAAGGTCTCCGGATGTCGCGAATACCCGCCTTTGCCTTTATGTTTGGTCAAAATATTCCATAGCCCGTGGAGCTCTCTGTGCTCCGCGAGTAAGTGCTTTCGACACAAATGTTTTGGATGTATGTCCCATACGCGCATAGATTCATTAGCCGATTTTACTAGCGATAAAATATGTCACAGTAGAAACTAAAGCTGCGATTACCGCGCCCCAAGCCATATCGACGATGGTGACCAGAAACGGCCAATCTTTTGCAAGCGCCAGATTAGTCAGATCGTAGGTCGCATAGCACACGAGGCCAAAGAGTGCGCCAAAGAGTAGAGCATACGTCCACGAGCCCTTCTCTACTGCTGGTGATATAACGAAGGTGACAAGACCGGTGATAAAGATTAAGTAAAAAATTATTGCCGCAGTCCAGTTCACATCCTGTTTCAAAAGTGAACCGATTTGTTTAGCGTAAAATCCTTTAGCCACAACTCCAATCCAAAGCAAGTCAAGAGCGATGAACACCGGTAAAGCAATTGCGAATAATTTTATGAACATACTATCTATTTAAGTAAGTTATTGTTAATTGCACACTAGTTGCAAACGTTCCCCACAGAAGATACGGGATGTTGGCGTACACAACCCAGCGGAGTTCGGGCACATTGTGCCAAACTGCATAGAGTGCCCACACTAGCGTGCCGACGACGAGCAAGATGTCGATTGATGCGAGGAAATTATTTACCAAACCGAATTGTATTGGCGTAAAAGCGAAGTTGAAAAGTAAATTGAGTGCAAAAGGCAAAGCCACCAGCCACGGGATTTGTTTGGTAAAAGCTTTATAAAAAACGGTGCCGAAAGATACGGCAATAATCGCATACAACACCGTCCATACCGGCCCAAAAACCCAGCTCGGCGGCGCCCATGATGGTTTAATAAGTTGCACGTATTGTGTTGGTTCGTTCATAAATCTATTCTACCATTTTCTTCTTCTTGTATACCAATACAGATATAGACTGAGGAGAAGGATAATATTTGGAATAAATATCATTGGATGACCCCAGGACACACCATAGATATGGAAGTCTGAAATCGGCCACAAAAAAGGCGTCGGGAAAAAGGTAGCATCGTGCGTGGGTATATCAACTAAAATATGTAGCGGCCAAGCCAATGTAAGTTTAGCAAAATGCTTGTAACCAAAAAACCACAAAATGGCGAAGAATACTGCGTAGACGACGAGACTATGCGAGAAATCATAAACACTAAAGACGTAGGAAGGAATAGATTCTAGGTTCGGTCTTCCCATTGTGCCGGTGGAAATCAAACTGGTTATAAACAAAGTACCAAAAGCCAAAAGGTCTGGTGCAATACCAAATAAAAATGCCGTAATATAATCACGCCGGCTCATACGACCAAAAGCTACACCACCATATAAACCATGGGAAAAAATATCCATAATTTTATTCTAACATTTTTGTTTCAAAATTT
>CALRDS010000014.1 GCA_943354975.1 Candidatus Nomurabacteria bacterium
GCTGGTCAATCAAAGACCTTCTCATTCTTCGCAAAGGTTGATGGTGTAGCGGTATCTGGAATAACACCGTATGTTGCATCTAGTTTGACATCAACAACTACATTCAAGTGGTATGACGTGGTTGGTGGAAACTCAGTGCAGACAGGTGGAGGAATCTACAACTTCCCAACTTCAAGCTTCACGTCTCGTCGTTAATCTGCGTCAACAAATTCTGTAATATCTTAGTATGAAAATACTCTGATAAAACAAAATTCTAAACGTAAGTTAGGAATAACAAAACCGCCCGAAAGGGTGGTTTTGTTATTTTATAAGGGATATGTTAGTATGATTCCATAAACCAAAGAAGCTGGTGGGGTAGTCTATAAGTTTAGAGTTGTCAGTCTTCAGTAAGAATTCAAATTACTAAAAACTAAAAACTAAAAACTGACAACTATTCTATAAATTCCTGCGGAGGTACCATAAAGAGAAATCTTTATATTCACCCTATTTGTTTATCAGACAGTTAGTTGTCTGTTTATTAAAGTATTTGGGTTTACTGTAAACTAAAAACTGTAAACTAAAAACTATACACATGGCATTACTACGCGCTAAAAAAGCCGAACTCATTGCAAAGTACACCGATGCATTGAAAGGGGCAAAAAGTGCTGTGTATGTTAAATTCAAAGGGCTTTCAGTTGCAGACACAAGTAAGCTTCGAAGCAATCTTTTTAATGAGAACACTCATTATACAGTTGTGAAGAAGACGCTATGGAAACGCGCAACAGATGCTGTAGGAATTAAGGGAGACGCTCCAACAACAGGCGAAGAACTCGCAGTTGTTTATGGAAAAGATCTTCTTATTCCAGCACGAGTATCTTATGAATTTAGCAAGGACCACAAAGAAAGTTTTGCAATTCTAGGAGGTATATTTGATGGAGCATTTAAGGATGCGTCATACATGCTCTCAATTGCAACGATTCCTCCACGTGACGTTCTATTATCACAGCTTGCATATCTTTTGAAGTCTCCAATGACGCGATTAGCAGTCGGACTTTCAGAAGTAGCAAAAACTAAAACACAATAAAATTATTTCATTTACTTTGTCGCTACGAAATTTTTCTCAGTTAACGTACTAAAGTGTACGTCTCCTTCGAAAAATTTCTATGCTTCGCGTAACTAAAAAATTTTATTGGTTTTAGAAGAAAACAGTATAAGAATTATAAAATTAACAAAAATATTATGGAAAAACATGCAGAACTTCTCACAAAGATTGAGAATATGTCAGTATTAGAACTTAACGAATTAGTTAAGGCTATTGAAGAAAAGTTCGGAGTATCAGCAGCAGCAGTTGCTGCAGCCCCAGTAGCTGGCGCAGTTGTAGCAGAAGGAAAGGATGCATACACTGTTCACCTAGCATCAGCTGGTGAACAAAAGATTGCAGTTATGAAAGTCGTAAAGGAAGTCCTAGGTCTCGGTCTTAAGGAAGCAAAGGATATGGTAGATGGAGCACCAGTTGATCTAAAAGCAGGTGTAAAATCAGCCGAAGCTGAAGAGTGGAAGAAGAAATTGGAGGAAGCGGGTGCGAAAGTCGAATTAAAATAAGGTTACTTATTTTAAGGTCGACTTTTGCAGCCGTGCCGCCACGAGCGGTAATGACTCAAAACGGGAAAGGCGTACCCATTTGGAGTACGTCTTTTTTGTTTGCCATAATAATCCTTAATATCGTGAGTGCGGCCGGGAGCATTTTAAATAAAAAGTATTCTTTTTATTTAAAACTAGAAAAATATAAAATTATATTGAGGTGAAATTAAAATAGTATTCCCCAATAAAAATCCCCGCTCTCGTCGGGGGTTTTGTCGCCGACAAGGCGGGGTTACTTCGGTTTCGGAACAAACTTGATATTCCCAAAACCATGTTCGGTGACATCCCAGCCGGCTTGGTCGAGCCGGCGAAGAATTTCATCCCTTACTCGGTCGTTATTCCAGTCCGAGGGGCGATCACGCTCCGTCATGATGATTTTCTTCATTTCGGGATTGTATTTGCGAGTCAGGAAACTTGCTACGGACTCTTCCACCCTCTTGATTGCATTTTCTTCGCTTGGCGTAAAGCCAAGTTCTTCGGGTCGTGGCAATGGCATGGTGTTCTCCTCCGGTTGATTGGGACAGGACAGGTTTATATTATTTTATCACATTAATACTAGTATGTCAATAGATAGCATCTATCCATATTTTTCTATATAATTAGGAGCATATGGAAATTCTGACGAGACTGCTAGGCGGAGCCGAGAGGGTAAAGATAATGCGTTTTTTTCTTCATCATGAAGATAAGATCGTCACTCTAAACGAAGTAGCTGAGAAGACAAAAACGAAAACAGATTTAGCTAGAAAAGAACTCTCTGCTTTACTGTTACTCGGGTTTGTAGAAAAGAAAAAAACAAAAGTTTATTCAAGCAGTAATAAAAAATCTCCTTCAAAGGTGAAAGAAGTTTATGGATTTAAAATTAATCAAAATTTTCCTCATAATGAAGCACTCAAGGCATTACTGTTTGATTTTGAGTTGCTAGACAAAAGAGAACTCGCTTCTCGTTTCAAATCTGTTGGACGCATAAAGCTTTTTATAGTCGCAGGAGTTTTTATTGGAGAAGAGAAATCACGAGCAGATATATTGCTAGTGGGAGAAGCTATTAATAAACTAAAAGCAGAAAAATTATTTGATATGCTTTCTGCAGAACTTGGACGAGATGTACTCTATTCAGTTATGGACGTTGAAGAGTATGAGTATCGTTTCAAAATGTATGACAAATTCGTAAGAGATATTATAGATTCTCCACATGATAGGGTTGTAGACAAACTAACCCCTGTAGATAATAAGTCCACTGCAAATATTTTTAGATAGGCTTACTGTGCAGGATTATAGAATGGTTTTAGATAGAGCTTGTAAGTATCTATATAGTTTACGAATCTAAGAGAGTCTTCTTTTGTAGTATGTGCAGGGGAGTTAATGCTTGAGAAATATGTATTTGTTAGGCCTAGTGTTTTAGCTCTCTGATTCATGTACTCCACGTAGTTTTTCTCTCCAATGGTTCTCGCATACACTTTACTAACAGCATCATTTTTCTCTGTTAGTAGTTCTGATAGAAGTTTTAGTCGAGTTGTCTTATTGCCGTCTGGCCCGGTGATAGAATCTTCTTGGGTAAGGAACTCTAGTGATATAGATGCAACCATGAGTCTGGTCATGTCCATATTTTCAATCGTTGGAGTATATGTAACGGAAGGTTCGAAATCATATTCATCCCCCTGAGTTATTATTATAGGAGTCCATTTGCTCACAAAATCATAAACCCGCTTAGCATCGACGTCTTCCAAGCGTATACATCCACCACTGTATGTACTAGAAACCTTTGTGCCATTAGGATAGTAAGGAATCCCATGTATAAAGAAATTTCCAAAAACATGAACACTGTTTGGCATGTATACGTGCCCTATAGAACTAAAGTGAAGTGGCTCTTTGTAATCATTTATAAATAGCCCACCGATTGTTTCGTAGTAGTTACCAGGTTTACCAATAGAAACTATTTGCATGGTTTCTAAAGTATTTTCGGTGTCCTTTAATTCAACGGTCCCAGCTTTTAGATTAACAAGTACATATTTGCCGGTATGTTGCGGGGCTATATTTTTAGTTTTATTTTCTGCACCATCAGTTATGGAAGGATTGGATAAGTACAATACACCACTTAATAGAAGTAGTATAGTCAATATTCCAATAGTTATATATCCATGAACTCTAATCATAATTATGTCTTAGAAAATATACCACAAAAGTGGATAATTAAGAATTTTACTCCAAATTAGAGGTATAATATAAGTACCTTTATATGTCGAATATAAAGGTGTTTACCCCGTGAGATAAAAGTACCGGAGTAATAATCTAAATAAGGCTTTAATTCATTAAAGCAACTGTTCGGGTTTTTCTATCTCATGGGGGATATATACACACACTTTATAATCATTAATAGTTTATTTCTATGTTAAATCCAGTAGATATTTTAGGACAGGCGCTTGTTGATACAAGTATAACTATGGTTGCCTTTCTTCCAAATGTCATTATTGCAGTTATCGTTTTTACTTTAGGTTGGGCAGCAGGTTCAGTGCTTGGCAAGGCAGTTGCGCACATTATAACTGTACTTCGTATAGATAGTGCTCTTCATAAAGCAGGAATGGATAAGATAAGTGACCGTGCAGGGGTGCGTGTGAGTGTCGCAGGTTTTGTCGGAGGTATTATCAAGTGGCTTGTTATTGTGGCTTTCACAATCGCGTCTTCTGAAATACTAGGCCTTACTCAAGTTACATCATTACTGAGAGATATCCTTGTGTATATTCCACAAGTTATTATCGCGGCTATTGTTCTTGTGATGGCGATGCTTCTTGGAGATTTTGTTTCAGGTATTGTAAAGCATTCAGTTAGAGCAACTGGAATGAAAGGGGATTTTGCAGCACAAGTTTCAAAGTGGGCAATTATTATTGTCGGAGGTATTTTTCCAGCTCTTACGCAATTACGAATTGCGCAAGGTTTGGTGGAAGTACTTTTCACTGGAGTCGTGTTTGCACTTGCGCTTTCACTTGGCCTAGCATTTGGTCTAGGAGGACGAGATGCAGCAGCAAAAGCTATCGAGAAGATGAAGAGCGAGTAGGTCAACGAGCGAAGGCGAGGAAGATACTGAGCTTACCAAAGCGAATGTATTAGGGATTAGATAATGGAAAATTCAAGAAAAGCGACCACGGAGTGGTCGCTTTTCTTTCGTTGAATAATTAGCATATTGGTGATATTCTTAAATGTATGAAGAAGAAAACCATCTCTAATAAACTTAATTATTCAGCGATCTTTGAAGAAGCTTCGGAGGGTGGGTATAATGTTTTTTTCCCATCTTTTCCTGGATGTGTAACATTTGGTAAAACATTTGAGGAGGCAAAAATAAAAGCCGTAGAAGTTTTAGAATTGTGGTTAGAAGAGTTAGCTGTTTCTAAAGAACCAGCTCCATCTGCTAAAAGATATCCAGTATTTGGTGAGGTTACTGTTACTGTGCCGCGCACACTAACATTCGTTTAAATGAAAGCACTTTCGGCTAAAGCATTGATTAAAATTTTAGAACAAAATGGTTTTGTTTTATCGCGCCAAAAAGGAAGTCATGCTATTTTTCGTAATATTAAAACTAATATTATGGTGCCAGTCCCATTTCATGGGAAAAATAAACCAATACACATTGGTACTTTTCTAGCTATTGTAAAACAATCTAAAATTCCAAAAAATAAATTTCTTAGATAGCTCGGGTTAGCCATTAATCAATAGGATATAGAAGTTAAAATAAAGAAAAGCGACCCCGAAGGGGTCGCTTTTCTTGTATTTTTGCCTTGTATTTTTCGTGATTTAGCTACTAGCTATAAGCCAGCTAAACCCTTGACTGAAGTATATACATTGTATATACTTATAATATGACAACAAAAGTACAAAAATGGGGTAATAGTTATGCTGTGCGTATTCCAAAAGATATTGTAAAAGAAACCCACCTTCGAGAAGGGAGTAGTGTTTCATTTTCTGTCGAAGGGGATTCTATTATATTGAGTCATACTAAGAAGCCAAAGTATACACTTGATGAGTTGATGAAAGATTTTAATAAGGAAACGCAACATGAATTAGTTGATTGGGGGCCAGATGTTGGCAAAGAAATACTTCCACCATGGGAAAACTAAAATATACTCCATGTCGTGGTGATATCGTTTGGATTGATTTTGATCCAACTGAGGGCCATGAGCAAGGTGGTCGTAGGCCAGCAATTATTATTTCTCCAGAGAAATATAATACTATGAGTGGTCAGGTTCTTGTATGTCCAATTACTTCAAAGATTAAAAAATATATTTTTGAAGTTCTTTATCATGGTAATGAGATTAAAGGAGTAGTTCTTGCAGACCAAATACGAACTATGGATTTTAGTAAAAGAAATATTATTTTTATTGAAAAATCATCAATTACTGTGGTGGATGAAGTTGAAGCAAAACTACTCACGCTTATTCGGGTATAAACAGTGTCGATGATATCTCTGCCTACTCTAACAAAGTAAGTTGTCATTTATCTGATGGTCGTACAATTGAGGCTAAATTACCAGATAATGAAAATGAACAAGCACGTCTGTTTGTAGGTGGAATTTTAATTGATACTGGTGAACGTGCTGATAATATGGCAAAGAAACTGTATAAGCTTAATGATATACTTGCTCTCGATAAAAATACTAAAGATGAGCTAACACAGGGTGTTTTTGCCGACAAGGGCCGTATTCTAGGTGGGTATAATAGTTTGGCTGATTCTAATATAGACAGATCTAGAGAATTAATCAGAGAAGATCATCAAGAGTATGCTGCATTAAAGGCGCAAAGGGGGGAGCAATTAGAATTCATAGATTCCATACTTGACTAGTTAACATTTTGATAGATAGGCATGCAAAGGAAAGGCGCCTTTTCTTTGCATAAAAGTGATCTTTTTATTGTATTTTAAGTGTTTTCTATAACCCAGTTCACAGTCTCTAAAATCTGGTTTAAAAACCCTTGACTTATAAAGGTCCTTTTGATAGAATGTTTGGCACTACTTAATGATAAAAATAAACGAAATAACAAGCTAAATCTAGGAGGCATGTAACGTTTCGTTGCTGGCCGCCTGAGAGGCGGATTTTATTTTCTAAAATAATTAAGTAGGCCTGTTGTAATTTGACAATAGAATCCCGTGCACCTAACGCTTTAACAAACTGTTATTCCAGTAGTATTTTTCACTGGGGTCTTGCGGAATGGTGACACGGACACATGAAAGCCCATACACAATAAAATGTGAATGGGTCCATTCACTACGCAAGTGGTGTCTGGATAAACAATACATGTACAGAAGGGAGCGGTCCCATTTGTACGTGGTAGTTATGTTTCCTAATAGGAACATAAGAGCATACGGTGGATGCCTAGGCTCTAAAGAGCGATGAAAGACGTGGTCAGGCGACGATACGTTTCGGGGAGGTGCCTAACAACCTTCGATCCGGAACTTTCTGAATGAGGAAACTCAGTTGCAGTAACATGCAATTGTCATACGGAGCATTCCGATGACGCTCACCCAGGGAAGTGAAACATCTCAGTACCTGGAGGAAAAGAAAATAAAAATTATTCTGCAAGTAGCGGCGAGCGAAAACAGAGAAGCCCAAACCAACAGTAGTAATACTGTATGGGGTAGTAAGATAAGAACGTAGATTTCTAGAAGAGTCAAAAAATGTAAATATAGATTAAGTTGTTGGAAAGCAACGCCAAAGAAAGTGAAAGCCTTGTAATCGAAATATTTATATCTCTTTTGTTTTTAATCTTGAGTAATTCGAGACATGAATAGCTCGGGTGAATCAGCCGGAACTAACCGGCAAGGCTAAATATCTTTAGAGACCGATAGTGAACTAGTACCGTGAGGGAAAGGTGAAAAGAACCCCGGAAGGGGAGTGAAATAGAACTGAAACCGTATGTTTACAAAGAGTAGAAGAGGTATTTATACCTCGACTGCGTGCCTATTGAAGAATGAGCCAACGAGTTATAGGTTACTGCAGGCTAAGTGGTATAAAGTCACGGAGCCATAGCGAAAGCAAGTGTGAATAGCGCGAAATAATTGTAGTAGCTTATAGACCCGAAGCCGGATGAGCTTACCATGAGCAGGGTGAAGTATATCGAAAGATATATGGAGGCCCGAACCAGTAGGTTGTACAACTCCTTTGGATGACTTGTGGTAAGGAGTGAAAAGCTAATCGAATTCGGTAATAGCTGGTTCTCTCCGAAATAGTTTTAGGACTAGCGTCGTGTGTTCCCTTTGGGGGTAGAGCACTGGAAGGTTTTGATTAGTAGCAATACGACAACACCTATCAAACTCCGAATACCAAAGGTTAAAAATACGGCAGTAAGACCACGGGGGCGAAGCTCCGTCGGTCAAAAGGGAAACAGCCCAGATCTCAAGTTAAGGTCCCTAAGTATATATTAAGTGTAAGCGAGGAGGTGGAGTTTCATTGACAATGAGGATGTTGGCTTAGAAGCAGCCATCATTGAAAGAAAGCGTAACAGCTCACCCATCGAGAGACTCTGCGCCACAAATGATCGGGACTCAAATATATCACCGAAACTGAGGGCTTAATTGGTGTCACAACCAGTTGAGCGGTAGGAGAGTGTTCCAATCTGCGTTGAAGCTAAAGGGGTAACCCATAGTGGAGCGTTTGGAAGTACGAATGTTGGCACAAGTAACCGCAATGGGGGTGAGAGCCCCCCACGCCGAAAGAATAAGGTTTCCTATTCAATGATAATCAGAGTAGGGTTAGTCGGGCCTAAGCAGATGGCAAACGCCGGATGCGATGGACATAAGGTTAATATTCCTTAACTCGGTACTAATGTGATGGGATGACGGAGTGTAGTATATAGAGCGTCTTATTGGATTGACGTTTATTGTGTAAGGGTGAGGTACAGGCAAATCCGTACTTCTGACTTTAATGTCGCTCCAAGCATTGTATGAAGGTGATGGGCAACCTGAACCAACTTTATAAAGCACGCTTCCGAGAAAAGTCTCTACATTCTGTGAATACAGAACGTCAATGTGTGTCTTGATTTATTAAGATACACATTGATGCTTAAGTTAGTATTGATCCGTACCGCAAACCGACACAGGTATTCAGGTCGAGTAGACCAAGGCGAACGAGTGATATCTCCCAAAGGAACTAGGCAAAAAAGCGATCGTAAGTTAGCGATAAGATCTGCCCCCATCACTTTGTTTTTAATTGCACCAAAAATAATTTTTTGGTGCTTGAATTAGTTTGTGTGTTTTATAGAGGAAGTAATCTTTGCGTGGTGTGATTGTACATCCGGATATGGCCTCTACCCCGTGGATAAGGAAGATCAAAAGTCTCTGGTGACGTGAGGATCAACGTTTTGCTGGATAAAACGAAACCCAATGTGCGCGTCCCATACTGATTGTAGTATGTCGATGTACCTACAGGTGGATACATTTCTGGCGCCCTAATTGTTGATCACCGAGGCCTTTCTTTTCTACGGGACCTCTATAAAGCATATAAATTAAATATTAAAATTGAAAATAAAGTGATGGGGGCCGCAGCGAAAGTTTCCCTAGCGACTGTTTACCAAAAACACAGCTCCCTGCGAACACGTAAGTGGATGTATAGGGGGTGACGCCTGACCAATGCGGGAAGGTCAAATATCGGCGGTACTTCGGTGCTGGACGATATAAGCCCCCGTCAATGTCGGCCGTAACTATAACGGTCCTAAGGTTCTGATTATATCGCAAGATGTAATCAGAACGGACTAGGACGGTTATAGTGTTTGGTACAACTAATGTAAAAATAGTTTAATCGATTACGCATCAATAGCTACCTTTTATTTAGAAATAAATAAATTGTCCAATGTGGTTAGCGAGAGACCAACGCCACACACCCTCCCGACAAGTTTAAGACCGAAAGGTCCTGAGCAAAGCGAAGGGTGAAGATAGAGTCCTTCTTGAGGAATAGAAGAGCGAAATTCCTTGTCTGGTAAGTTCAGACGTGCACGAATGGCGTAACGACTGGGGAACTGTCTCTGGGAGTAGCTCGGTGAAAATACAGTGGGGGTGAAGATGCCCCCTTCCTGCAGATAGACGAAAAGACCCCGTGAGCTTTACTCTAGCTTGATATTGAGTATGTTCAATTACTGCGTAGCATAGTGGTGAGAGGTTTGATGTGTATGGTTTCGGCTGTACTCTACTCGACAGTGAAATAGCCATCTGTAATTGGGCATATTCTAACGTGAACGGAAAAAACGTTCGCAGACAGTATCTGGTGGGGAGTTTAACTGGGGCGGTTTCCTCCTAAAAGGTAACGGAGGAGTATATTAAGGTCATCTAGGCGCGAATGGAAACCGTGCCGATAGCGTAAGGGCATAAGATGGCTTGACTGTAAGACGGACATGTCGAGCAGACACGAAAGTGGGTCCTAGTGAACCTACTCTTGGCTTTAGACGCCGGAGCAGATTAACGGATAGAAGCTACCACGGGGATAACAGGCTAGTTGTGCCCAAGAGTTCATATCGACGGCACAGTTCGGCACCTCGATGTCGGCTCATCTTATCCTGGTGGTGGAGAAGCTACCAAGGGTATGGCTGTTCGCCATTTAAAAAGATACGTGAGCTGGGTTCAAACCGTTGAGCAGAGAATAGACATTAGACATTAGACATTAGATGAATGCAAATGCACCAATCTGTTGTCTGTTGTCTGTGATCTGTTGTCTGTTCATCGTTTGAACCCGAGGAGTTAAGACTAAACTTAACAAAAAGACATTGATCACGGCGGTCATATACAGCAATGTATATGGACAAGCCAACTAATATCGGAGAAATCCAGAATTTTTGTTTACAAAAATTCTGGACAACACCGAGGGAAGTGTTATAGAAGTTGAAAGAAGGAATATAAGTTCTTTGAAAATATTTTGGCGTCTGCTTGGTAGTACTTCGTTAGTACCAGCGCCGAAGGAAGTAAACTGAGCCATGGCCGAATGGAGAACCGATCCGGGATTTAATCCGGTGAGGGGACTGGACGGGTGGTGTAATATCAGTTTGCGGCGTGAAGCGTGGATATGAGGGACTGCGGACATGTGGAGCGAAAGCTTGGAAGCAGCGCAGAGCCAAGCAGACGACCAAAATATTTTTAACACAGGCAATCCTTGATTGCCACCTTCTTTCAGCTTCTATAAAGACACCCGTAGAGACTAAATGTTGGCAACCCTAGAGTTGCAGTATTTAGCTAAAAACTGAAAACTGTAAACTGAAAACTAGGTTTAAGCTATAGTCCGATCCCTTCAGTAATGAAGGTTCCTGAGGTTTGGAGACCTAAACAGGATGTAAAACGGAAATGCGTGAGACAGGTTGGTTTCCTATCTTCTGCAGGCGTTCGAATATTGAGAAGATTTGCTCCTAGTACGAGAGGACCGGAGTGAACTGACCTCTGGTGTGTGGGCTCTGGCGCCAGCTGGACCGCCCAGTAGCTATGTCGGGAATGGATAAGTTCTGAAAGCATCTAAGAACGAAGCCAGCTTCAAGATAAGTATTCGTTGAAGGGTCGTAAGAGATTATTACGTTGATAGGTCTTAGGTGTACGCACAGCAATGTGTTTAGCCGAGAGATACTAATTACCCGAATCCTATTAGGAAACATGACTAGCACGAGCTACTGATTTCTTTAGATTGTAATCAATCTCTTAGAAATCGCAAGTCCTTGTAAGGACTAGTTATAAAATTGTTTTACTTTCATGTGTACAAATAATCAAAAATTAAAAACTTTTGAGTTTTTTGTTCTCCTGATTTGGCTTTGGGGTCACACCTCTTCCCATTTCGAACAGAGAAGTTAAGCCCAACAGCAGCGATGATACTGACATTGTCGGGAAAGTAGCTTGTCGGGAGAACAAAGAACTTAAGAATTACCACAAAAACTATAAATAAATTTATGGTATTATTGTGTCATGGATTGGAGCTCACAGAGGAAGGTGATTTATGGAATAGCTTTTGGCACTATCGTTATTGCGATATGTGTTTATGTTTTTCGAGACACTCTTTTCCCAGCGCCAACTTGTTTTGATAAGAAGCAAAATGGTTTTGAAGCGGGACTAGATTGCGGAGGAACATGTTCTATGCGATGTTCAAATGAAGTTGTTCCTATATCAACCGCATGGGCACGAGCATTAAAAATATCTACGGATAAGTACGATTTTGTTGGTATGGCATCAAATAAAAATATAGATAACGCTCCACGTTCGGTTACGTATACATTTACTGCGTATGATAGCAGAGGTGTAGTACTTACGGTTGCATCTGGTACAACCATTGTTCCAGTTGATGGAGAATTTCCTATAATCGCACAGAATATAAACCTTTCAAAAGAGCCCAAAGAGTTGATTCTGGATATTACAGATGGTCCACATTATATAGTAAATGATTTACCAACTTCTCCGTCTGTTCGTATTCTAAATAGTCGATATGAAGCTGGGAATATTCCACATGTTTACGCGACTGTTATAAACACAAAACGAGTGGCGATATCGAATCTCGTAGTCAGAACTGTTTTATTTGATGCCGATGATAATGCATATGGAGCAGGGGAAACGGTTATCCCTTTCTTGGACAAAGAAGGCTCTCAGAATATTTCATTTACTTGGGACAATTCTTTTGAAATAACTCCTACAAAAATCAGGGTGTATCCGATTTTTGACCCATTCCCAACCCTCCGGTAACGATTATGCCACGTAGTATATCTTCCTTCCTGCGTATCTTTGATGTAACGCTGTTTACAGCGATGATTTGTGTTTTGGTTGCAGGACTGCTTACCATGAGCTCATTCCAAGGTCATGATAGTTATTTTACAAAGCAAGGATTATGGATAATCATCACACTTTCCGTTTTTATTTTTTCTTCTAGATTTGAATATCGTTTTCTAAAACAGACACGTATTGTTATGACAATATATGGAGTGTTGTTAGGTGTACTTACACTACTTTTTATAGTGGGGCATATATCAAAAGGGGCACAGAGTTGGTTTCAGTTTGCAGGTGTTGCATTTCAGCCAAGTGACTTGATGAAGTTGGCCCTAGTTATTTTACTTGCGAAATATTTTTCTCGTAGACATGTAGAAATCGCAAATATTCGTCACATAATAGTTTCGGGTATTTATATGCTTATACCATTCCTTCTTGTTGTTCTTCAGCCAGATTTGGGTTCAGCTATGGTGTTATTTGCTATTTGGCTTGGTATGGTATTAGTATCTGGTATTTCTAAAAAGCATCTTTTCGCTGTGTTTGCTGTAGGGCTTTTAATTGCGACCATTTCATGGAAGCTTGTTTTCAAACCGTATCAGAAAGCTAGAATTTTAAATTTCATTTATCCACTACAAGACATTAGAGGAACAGGATACAACGCGTATCAGTCCACAATAGCAGTTGGCTCTGGAGGATTACTTGGTAAGGGAATAGGTTATGGTACTCAATCACGTCTAAACTTTTTGCCAGAATATAAGACCGACTTTATTTTCGCAGCCTACGCAGAAGAATGGGGGTTCTTAGGTGCGGTACTTTTACTTATATTTTATTTTATTATTCTTTATAAATTATCCGTCTACGCACTTGTGGCAGATTCAACATTCGAAGCTTTATTTACCTATGGAGTTCTTATTTGGCTTTTAACCCACATTGCAATAAATATAGGAATGAACATAGGAATAGTTCCAGTAACAGGCATCCCTCTTCCTCTTATGAGTTATGGTGGGTCTCATTTACTGGCAGAGGGTCTGGCACTTGGTATGTGTGCGGGGATGTATAAATACGCACGCTCGGGTCATAAGTATCACGTCAAAAACGAATTTGTGGGATTGGAATAAAATCACCCCATCTTCGTTGTTGCAATTCAAAATTTCTCAGTCAATGTACTATTCGTACACCTCCTTCAAAATTTCTTCTGCGCCTAGAATCTGGGATAATTTTCTTCCAATCCTTCCAAGGTATATACTTCTGGTATGGAAAAACTCTATCGTTATACAACCAACGGAGAAGGTGTTTATTCCGCTGGAAAAAGACTCTTACCTAAAGAACTTGTTGAGGAAGCAAATAGAAATCGAGTATGGTTACCAAAACCAGATTTACCTCCAGGAGAATATCGCTTTTACATGAAGAAAAAAGGTAAAGAACAATATGAATCTACACTAATGAAAGTTCATGAGAA
>CALRDS010000015.1 GCA_943354975.1 Candidatus Nomurabacteria bacterium
GGAGGAGCTTATTATTATATAAGACCAGTCGTGAATATTATTTCAAGTAATAAAGACAAAATTAAATCTACCATTAAACAGTTTGATGATTTGCGCGTCCATATTCCAGCGACTAATCTTTTTGAACAGCTTCTAAATAATTTTAAACAATCGACATCTTCTGAAACAACTACTGCTCAATAAGTCGAGTCTTTATCGAGTCTATATTTTATGATAGGATAGAGAAGTTCTCGAGCAGTTCGGCTGCGAAGATGCCTGTAGTTAACAAACGAAAGGCGCAAATACGTATGTTGCGTTAGCTCGAGACGGCTCGGCCGCGAAGATGTCGAAAGTTAGCAAACTTTTGACCCGGTTGGTAGATATATTAAAATGTGTAGGTAGTGAGTAGGTAGTTAAAATATAATATGCTGGGATAGCTCAGTTGGTAGAGCATTTGCCTGAAGAGCAAAGGGTCGGCAGTTCGAACCTGCCTCCCAGCACAGCAAAAGTAAATCGCCTTTTCAAAGGCGATTTACTTTTGAATGTGCAAGAGAGAAAGTAATCTGCATTACTTTCGTATAGATTC
Organism: Candidatus Nomurabacteria bacterium; assembly: GCA_943354975.1. Classification (GTDB taxonomy): domain Bacteria; phylum Patescibacteriota; class Minisyncoccia; order Phycocordibacterales; family UBA5272; genus UBA11704. The sequence goes on from CALRDS010000015.1 coordinate 566, forward strand.
GAATAGGAGTCGCGAAATCTTTTGTCAAACAAGCAAAGTGAGAAGCTAGTTCTGTGACTGGGCTTACTATTTATTTAAAAATGAATCAACAAATCTTACATTTTTAACCTCTTTACCGTACCCGTTGTCCATTTTATTTCCTGGGGCAAATAATAAATATAAAGCAAGGATTTGTCCGATGCCTGGTATAAATAAAATTGGTATAAAAACAATTAATATCCAACCATTATAATTTAAATCATGTACTCTACGTAATTTTAATGAGACAGAAATCAAAAAGTATACTATCCCTAGTATTATTATTATAGTGCCTAGAGTTAAATCAGATTCATTTAATAATAACGTGGAGAGAACAAGTAAACCTCCAAGCACAATGGTCACCAATAGACTCGCTAAAAAATAATTGATACGGTTTATTCTACCAGAATAGAAATCTTTTATAAGATTCATAACTATATGACTTATATAGATTTTACTTTTAGTTTAGTCTGTCTAGCCTTATCTAACTTCGGAAGTCTTATTATTAAAAGTCCATGTTTTTCAACAGCTTCTGCATCTTCAATGACAACTTCATGTGGTAGTAGAATTGTTCGGGTAAAACTTCCCCAGTAGAGTTCCTTGTAGAAATAGTCATCATGAGTTACTTGAGTATTTCCGTCACGTCTGCCTTTGATTGTAACCATGTCACGTGTAATAGATAGGTGCAAGTCTTCTGGTTTTACTCCAGCAACCATTGCTTCAATAATTATTTCACTAGATGTTTGATAAACATCTACAGATAATTCACCTTCCTCTACTCCTGTTTCTCCAATGTCATCCTCATCCATAGACATAGCTCTGGATTTTCCTTTGGACAGTGTTGGAGTTTCAACTTTCTTACCCACGTGCTTAATGGGCAGTTCTTCTAGGTTTTCCTCTTCCACGAAGTCCATTTGGTCATCTTCGTCATCAACGCTTATAGAACCGGCGAGACGTTCAAAAAATGATTTTTTTTCTTTAAGCATAATAAATAGACAGTTATTAGTATTCATACAGTATACAACCACTCTTCTATGATATGGTCAAAAGTTATACACAGTATGATAGTAAAAAGTTAGATTTAAAATACGGAATGATTCCTACGGAATCATTCCGTATTTACTTTTAAAACTTTATAAACTAAGTTATTACCATTTTGTTACCATGAGGATATTATCATCTTCACGCTTGATATATTTCCAAACCTCTTCAGTTATAAAAGGCATGAATGGATGTATGGTTATTATTTGCTCTCGTAGCAACTTTAGCAGTAGTGTCTGGGCACTTTTTTTGTCATCATCGTTTAGTATTCTCAGTTTTAATTTCTCGATGATTTCATCACAGAATGCATGCCAAAAATAATCGTAAATTTTCTCGGATGCTAAGTGTAGACGATAATTATCTAGGTCATTGGTAATATCTTTTTTCTTTTCTTGCCAATTATTATAAATTAACTGATCTTCTTCATTTAAATCAGAGCCTTTTTCATGATCTAATGTTTTTTCTATTACAAATCGTGTCGCATTCCATATTTTATTAGCAAAAAGTTTATAGGCTTTTACTTTGTCTTCACCTAGCTTTAAATCATTTCCTGGTCCATTCCCAATAAGAAGGGACATACGTAGTGCATCAGTTCCATATTTTGATGATAATTCTCGTGGATCAAGTACATTGCCTAAGGATTTACTAATTTTACGACCTTGAGCATCACGAACAAGTCCGTGCAAATAAACATCTTTAAACGGAACTTCATTAAGTGCGTATGTTGAAAACAAAATCATTCGTGCAACCCAGAAGAACAAAATATCATTACCAGTTTCAAGAAGGGACGTTGGATGATATGTTTTTAAATCTGTTGTTTTCTCAGGCCAGCCTAAAGTTGAGAATGTCCAAAGACCAGATGAAAACCATGTATCGAGTGTATCTTCGTCTTGAATCCAATTTTTTTCTTTTGGAGATTCTATATCACAATAAACTTCGTCTCCTCTGTACCAAACAGGGACTCTGTGCCCATACCAAATTTGTCTAGATATACACCAATCTCTCAAATTATCTATCCAGTGGAAATAAACTTTTTCGAATCTGTCAGGAATAATAGTTGTTTTTTTACTTTTAACCGCTTCACGCATTAATTCTTTTAGTGTTGTCTTTTTTCCAAAATGGTCAAATTTAGTATTTACTCCAACAAACCATTGCTTCATTATTTGCGGCTCTATTATTCCGCCAGTTCTACTCGCAGTTGCGATATTATGAGTGTATTCCTCAATCTTTTCCACCAATCCTTTTGTTTGTAGCTTCTCTACTATCTTTTCTCGCGCATCTTTTATTTTCATTCCAGTAAATTCTTCTGCGACAGGAAGCAGTTTTCCGTACTTGTCTATTATTTGTTCATAATCAAGCTTGTATTTCTGCGCAAGATCAAAGTCCACCATTGAGTGCCATGGAGTAATGGTCATCACACCAGTTCCAAAATCTTTATCTACACTTTCATCTTTTATAATAGTCGCTTCAATAGGTCCGTTTATCCATTCGACTGTAAGCTTTTGCCCGTCTTTGTATTCTTTGTATCTTTCATCATCTGGGTGCATTACGACATACTTGTCACCGAACTTTGTTTCAGGTCGTGCAGTACCGATAACGAATGGCCCATATTTAAAATAATAAAACTTAGTTTTTTCTTCAATGTATTCAACCTCGTCATCACTTATTGTCGTTTGTCCTTTTGGGTCCCAGTTAACAATTCTATTTCCTCTATATATGAGTCCATCATCATACATCTTCTTAAACATGGTTCGCACAGCCAGGTTTCTCTTGTCATCTAATGTGAAAGCAAGTCGTGACCAGTCTAGTGTCGCTCCCATAGATCTAAATTGTGAAAGTATTGTATTTTGACTTTCTAATGCAAATTCATTTATTCTTCGCAGGGTTTCTTCACGCCCTAGTTCATGACGAGTCTTGCCCTCTTCTTTTTGTATTTTTTTCTCTACTACTGATTGAGTAGCTATTGCCGCATGGTCTGTTCCTGGTAGCCATAATGTTTTATAACCATTCATTCTTTTAAATCTCACCAAAGTATCTTGTATGGCGAGCATAATCGCGTGTCCAGTATGCAGTGTTCCAGTAACGTTTGGTGGAGGGAGAATCACCGCGTAGGAACCTCTTCTTTCTCCTGGGAGGTTATCTGGGTTAAAAAATCCACTGTCTTCCCACATCTTATATAGAGAAGATTCTACTTTATTTGAGTCGAAAGGCTTTGTCAGTTGTTCTGGAAGTTCCTTCATAATATAAGGCTTATTCTATCGTATTTTGCTTTTTATACATAATAGAGTAGAGTTAGCGCAACAGTTGCTTAAACATATGAAGGGGCTCAATCAGATGAATGAAACTTTCAATTTCAGCGAGTTGGTCGCAATGTTCTTAAAAGGGGCAAAGGTCAAATGTATCGATGGGACGTTCCTCCCAGATGTACGCCTCCCTTACACTCCGGAAGAAATCGACAAACCAGAAAAAGGTAAGTTCTACACAATCCGTGAAGTAATCGAAACTTACGGTGGGTCTCCCGGCGTACTCCTTGAGGAGATTATCAATTCGCAGTTTCGCTTCGTTGTTCCTGGCATCAGGGAAAATCGGATATATGAACCTCCTTTTGCGTTAAGTCGATTCGAGCTGTACTGACTCTCGACGCTTCATCTAAAAAGTGCGCGCTTCCGCAAGCGCGCACTTTTTGTTTTATATATTTTATAGTATGCTTTCTTCTATTATGCTTAAAAAACAATCTGCAATATTAAAGAAAGGCGGGAAGAAAGTTTCTAAAAAATTATCACCAAACACAAAGAAGTTACCGAATCATCAATTCAAACTTGTAAAAGTAAAACGTGGAATGGCAGGCCTTGGACTATTTGCACAAGAACCAATCAAGAAAGGAGAAATGATTATTGAATACGTTGGAAATATTTTGACGCAAGAAGAGGCAGATGAAAAATCATCCAATCAGTATCTTTTTGAAATCTCAAAAAACAAAACTATAGATGGATATCCGAGATGGAATCTTGCAAGATACATCAATCATGCATGTCGTGAAGCAGTAAACGCAGAAAGTGATGTTAAGAAAGGGCGTGTATTTATTCTGGCAACAAAAGGTATAAAGGAAGGGGACGAAATCCTCTATGATTATGGGGAAGAATTCGCCCTTGAGCACATTCTTCCGTACGGATGTAATTGCAAAGCAAAAAAGCACGAATACAAGATGAAAAGTGCGAGCGAAATGAAGAGTAAAAAATAATAAAATAAAATCGACACAAAAAAGTGTCGATTTTATTTTTATAAATTTATAAATAAAATTTGTAAAATATTTCTAAATTTTTTCTTATAATTATTTTATTTTTTAAATTGTAAAAATATTTTTTTGAAAATTATTTTTTAGTAAAAAAAGTTATCCACACATTTTGTTGTTTATCTATTGTATGTGTATGAATGCACTGACATACTTATGTATAGAGAGTCGTGGTCATGGTCGTGATCATAAAAACAATTTATAAACGCTCTCAAAATTTGAGTACTAAAATTTTATGGCAAAGAAGAGAAAAGCTGCAAAGAAGTCACACAAGAAGGCTTCTAAGAAGCGAAAGTCAGCAAAGCGTGGTTAATCACGTTTAGCGATTCGAAAATAGAAAGACATCGTCCGCTCCCACGGGCGATTTCTTTTTGTCTACTTGCTTTTATATTACTTCCTCTACTTTGTTGCGTAGGATTTTTTCTCCCGCAATGTACTAGGAGTACATTTTAGTCGAAAAAATCCTACACGTCTCGTGTCTAAAGCAATCTAAAAGCAAGTAAATACAGGAGAGACAAATAGCCCTAAAAATGGTATAATGTAGCCCTATGTCTTTTATTTCCAAGCTTTTCCCAGATGAATCCAAAAGCACAATAAAGAAACTCACCCCCATTGTGGACGAGGTATTTTCTCATGAGGAATCACTAAAGACTTTGTCTGATTCTGATCTCAAACATAAAGGTATATCACTGAAAGAAAGAGTTCAGAAAGAAATAGAAGGATTAAAAGGGGATGAATTAAAACACAAAGAAAAAGAGGTTTTAGAAAATGTTTTACCTGAGGCTTTCGCACTTGTCCGTGAAGCATCTCGCAGGACACTTAAAATGATGCATTATCGTGTGCAAGTAGTTGGTGGAATATTACTTCATCGTGGACATATTGCAGAAATGCGTACAGGTGAAGGAAAGACCCTTGCTGCCACACTTCCAGCTTATCTAAATGGCCTCACTGGCCGTGGAGTACACATCGTTACTGTAAACGATTATCTATCCCGTCGTGATGCTGTTTGGATGGGACAGATTTACGATGCACTGGGTCTTTCGGTTGCCGTTATAAATCACCAGTCATCATTTATGTATGACAGTGCACATATAGACAAGGAAGAAGAAAAGAAAGATGATGCAGTTCGTGATGATGTAGGATCGTACAAAGTAGTCTACGAATATTTAAAGCCATGTTCTCGACAAGAAGCTTACAGAGCTGATATCACATACGGAACAAATAATGAGTTCGGTTTTGATTATCTACGCGATAACATTGGTTATAGTAAAGAAGTAATAACTCAACATACTCATCACTATGCGATAGTGGACGAAATAGACTCAATACTTATAGATGAAGCTCGTACTCCGCTCATTATTTCAGCTCCCGCTCAAGAATCTAGTGATATGTACATGAAATTTGCAAAAATCGCTACAGCCCTTATCGAAGGGGACGATTATGCAGTAGATGAAAAACAGCGCGCGATTTCTCTTACTGAATCCGGTATAAATAAAGCCGAGGAACAATTAGGCATTTCAAATATTTATTCAGTAGAAGGCATGAAGTATGTGCATCACTTAGAAACTGCGGTAAAAGCAAAAGCACTTTTCTTACGCGAGCGTGAATATGTAGTAAAAGATGGAGGTGTAGTAATAGTTGATGAATTCACTGGTCGTATGCAACCTGGGCGTCGTTGGTCAGATGGACTACATCAAGCAGTTGAAGCAAAAGAAGGAGTAAAGATTGAACAAGAATCACGCACACTTGCGTCCATCACTTTCCAAAACTATTTCCGCTTTTATGAAAAACTATCTGGCATGACTGGAACCGCAGAAACTTCAAAAGAAGAATTTTATAAAGTATATGGTCTAGTCGTTACTCCTATTCCAACGCATAATCCAATCAATCGTAAAGACCATAACGATTTTATCTTCCAAAGTGAAAAAGGAAAGTGGCAAGCATTAACTAAAAAAATAAAAGAATTACACGAACGTGGTCAACCAGTGTTAGTGGGTACTATTTCTATTGAAAAGAATGAAGAAATTTCAAAGTATCTAGAACGTGCTGGTGTGCCGCATACGATACTAAACGCAAAGAATCATGAGAGGGAAGGAGAAATAATTGCAGAAGCTGGAAAGAAGGGTTCTGTAACAATTGCTACGAACATGGCAGGTCGTGGAGTCGACATAAAGCTAGGTGGCCCTCAGGCAACAGATGCAGAGCGTGAAGCAGTACTATCATATGGTGGGTTATTTGTTATCGGTACAGAGCGTCATGAGGCGCGTAGAATAGACAATCAGCTTCGCGGTCGTTCAGGACGACAGGGGGATGTGGGAGAGACACAATTTTATGTATCGCTAGAAGATAATTTGATGCGCGTTTTCGGGTCCAACAATATAAAGACTATGATGGGACGTTTTGGAATACCAGAAGATGAGCCGGTTGATTCAAAGCTTGTATCGCGTGCGCTAGAATCTGCTCAAGAAAAAATCGAAGGATTCCACTTTGATACTCGTAAACACACGCTTCAGTATGACGATGTTTTAAATCATCAGAGAACAAGTATTTATGAACGTCGTCGTAAAATTTTATTTAATGATGAAACATTTGTCGATGAAGTTATTGCAGAATTAGTCGCAGAAAAGCCTGAAATCGCAGATACTCTAAAACAAAAAGAAGAAAAGTATAAAGTAGATGCTGTGCGACATATTTTGCGTGTGATGATGCTACAAGTCATAGACACTTTATGGATGGAACACCTAGACGCCATGGAACACTTACGAAACTCGGTTAATCTGCGAGCATATGGTCAGCGAGATCCGCTTGTTGAATATAAAAAGGAGGGACTTCGTGCGTTTCGTACATTGGAGTCATCATTACGCGCAGAGCTTATTATGTTTATTGAAAACCTTGATGGATTCTTTGCCTCACAACAAGCAGCTGCAAATCAGCAATTTGTTCCTGTGATGGGAAGTAGTGGAAATGGAAGAAATGATAGTAAAGGAAAAATTGGACGGAATGACCCATGTCCGTGTGGATCTGGCAAGAAAGTAAAGAAGTGTGATTGTAGTGAGTACTCATATTTACGAAACTAACAAAATAACATCGTATACTTCGTTATGGGTCCCCGCAAGCTCGTCAACGTACTATTAAGTACGTTTCCTCGCAGAATTATTTGCGTCCAAGACGTGAATCTGCTGATTCAGCCTCGCATCTAAAACTATTTTCTTAGTTATTCTTAGTTTTAATATTTGTGAGTTATCAAACATACCACGAGACACCGAAGGGCGCTTGTATGGTATAATTTATTATGAAAAAATATTTTGTGGCAGGTCTTTTTATTAGTAGTTTTTCCTTTGTATCAGCTCTCACCTGTACGGATATACCAAAGAATCTTTCTAAAGGATCAGAATCTTCGTCTGTCCTCTTACTTCAAAATTATCTTGCAGAAAAAGGATTTCTTAAGGCAAAACCAAATGGGTATTACGGAGGCGGAACAGAAACTGCGGTGAAGGTATACCAAAAGAGCATTAATGTAAAAATCTCAGGTCAAGCTGATGTAGTGACAAGGGAGGCAATTAAAAAAGAGAGTTGTATAAATATGGTCACAAACAAGGCATCTTCATTGCAGACTGAAATTAAGAAAACGGTAACAACACCCAAGATCTCCGGACAATCGTCTGTCGATTTTATTATTTATGACGGTAAAGAAATTGAAAAAGACTATGATGGTACAGCTAATCCTGTGACAGTCGGCGGGAAATTAGCTTATCAAGCAATCAAAGATGGAAAAAATTTTATTGTCTATGATGGTAAAGAAATTGGGAAAGAGTATGATTATTCAGATTCCCTCGTAGACATTGGGTGGAAATTAGCTTATTTAGCAAAGAAGGATAACAAAAGTTTTATCGTCTACGATGGTAAAGAAATTGGTAAAGAGTATGAGGTGGTAGTTCCTGTAAATGTGGGTGGAAAATTAGCTTATCAAGTGTGGAAGGATAAAAAAATTTTATTGTCTATGATGGTAAAGAAATTGGTAAAGAGTATGATAGCGTAAGATACCTTCTACTTATAGGTGGGAAATTAGGATATCAGGTAACGAAGGAGGGAAAAAGTTTTATCGTCTATGATGGTAAAGAAATTGGTAAAGAATATGATAGAGCTACTTTTTTTGTCGATGTCGGTGGGAAATTAGCTTATTTAGCAAAGAAGGATAACAAAAGTTTTATCGTCTACGATGGTAAAGAAATTGGTAAAGAGTATGAGGTGGTAGTTCCTGTAAATGTGGGTGGAAAATTAGCTTATATTGCTTTTAAAGATAAAAAATCGTTTATTGTTTACAACGGAAAAGAAATAGGTAAAGAGTATGATAATGTAGAAAAACCTATTGATATAAATGGGAAATTGGCTTACATTGCTACGAAAGATAAAAAAAGATTTGTAGTAATGGAAAAATAAATTGGAAATTCGGGATAATCACGTTTGAATTGAAATAATACGGTTATGGTATAATTTCAGTATTCGCATTTTATCTACAACCTACTACCTTTCACCTAAAACCTACCAACGATGAAAGACCTACTCAAGCCCATTATTGTAAAACTTCTCACCTGGGAAGCAGAATTAGTTTTAAAGCGTCATAAGCCCTTTATTATTGGTGTAACTGGGAATCTGGGGAAAACTAGTACCAAAGATGCAATTTTTGAGGTTATGAAGACTCATTTATATACACGTCGTAGTGAAAAAAGTTTAAATAGTGAGTTTGGGGTGCCACTTACAATTTTGGGGGAAAAATCTGGGTGGAGTAATCCCATTAAATGGTTTATGATTCTTTATCGTGGTTTATTTGTTTCACTGCAGAAAAATTATCCAACACATTTGATTTTGGAAATTGGAGCAGATAGACCAGGGGATATTAAATCAATTGTTAAGTGGCTAAAACCAGATATTACAGTTGTTACACAGTTTGGACAAGTTCCAGTGCATATAGAATTTTTCAAAAATCGAGAGGAGGTAATTGCTGAAAAGGCGTATTTAGTTGAAGCACTCAAAGAAACAGGGCTTTTTATTTTTAATGTAGATGATCATGACTCACAAAAATTAGCAGATAAAACCACAGCTCGAAAAATTAGCATAGGAATTCATGAAAAAGCAGATATTAAAGCAAACAATGTTCGTTTGTATGGTGACCCAATAAGTGGCACTGAAGCAGATATTTTTATAGGACTGCCTGTGCAGACAGGAAAGAAAACTCACCATCTTGTAATTCCAGAACTTGCAGGAAAGTCTGCGATATATTCGGCTCTTCCAGCATTAGCTATTGCACGTGAACTTAATATTCCAATTTCTGTAGCGTGTGCCTCTATACGTGATGGAGATAAACCAAAAGGTAGAATGAGAATACTTTCTGGAATGAATGGTTCGATTATTATCGATGATACTTATAATGCATCTCCAAAAGCAACAGAACATGGATTAAAAACTCTTGGAGAAATAGAAACAAAAGGACGAAAGATTGCCGTATTAGGAGATATGTTAGAGCTGGGGTCATTTACACGTGACGAGCATTACAAGATTGGAATGGAGGCATCAAAAGTTTGTCATAAATTATACACGGTTGGGATACGTGCGCGTGTAATGGCAGAAGGGGCACTCGATGGAAAAATGAAAGATGAAAATATAATGCAGTGTGATAGTTCCATTGATGCTGGAAAAGAATTGGTCCAAGTATTAAAGAAAGGGGACATTGTTTATATGAAAGGTTCGCAGGGAATGCGTATGGAACGTGCGGTGAAAATGATATTAGCGGAGACACACAATCCACGCAATGTTTTAGTCCGCCAAGAACGCGAATGGCTTTAAAAATCATTTTTGGAATACGAGAAGAGATAAAGTAAATAACAACAAAACAATTCTGGTCACTATTTTTTTTGATAGAATAATTCTACTGAATTCTCGTTGAATCAGAACCATCACTTGGAGGTGGTGTTTGTGAATCCCTTGGTGGCACTGTTCGATTTTCTTGAGATTGAGGGGGCATTATATTTTCCGGTGGTCGTTGCCTTTGTCCTTCTTCCATCATTCTTGGTCCTCCTTGAAATGTTGGTTCTTTGTTTATCATATTTCGTCTATCATTTTGTTCAGGTCTAAATTGTTGTGGAACAAAATTTTGTCTATCTTCAATTTGATTTGGTTGTCCAATTCCACGCGGAGGTAATCATCTCTCTATAGGTAAACGTTGCTCTGGAAAATTATTTTTTTCTTCCCAGTCAGAGGCTGGTCCGCCTTTGGCGGAAAATTCTTGTTGTATAAAATTTCTTTTCTCCTCCATTCGTTCCGGTCGCATACTATCTTCTCGTGGCTCACGCGGTTCGTAGAGTTTATTTTTCCCACGCTCGAATTCTCTTTTACATGCATCCGCATTTTCCGGATCAGCACAAAATTTTGAACATTCTTCTTCACTTTTACATCCACCGGGGGTTGTCCTACTATCACGGTTACTTTGTGGGCCTTCAAGACTGCGGTAACAATCACTGATAGTTCTGCCGAGTGCTTCGTCGGGACGAATTGAGGTCGTACCAATTTTTTTTAAAGTTTCCTCACTGATTTTTCCTTTTAGACATTCCATTACTTGTGGTGAAAATTGCATGCCTTGCGGACGTCTTTCATTTTGTGGTTCTCCACCTCGCATTTCACGTCCACGATTAATGGAAGACGTTCCATTAAATGGCATTCTCTCACGCAAATCTTCTTCTTCATTTCCACGCATTACTCCTCGAGATTCATACTCTCCTCCATCATCCCGCGCTTTTTTAAAACAGTTATGTATTTTTTCACCAAGGTCATGTTTTATAAATCCTGCTCCGGAAATTATCTTATCAAGCTTTTCCTGCCCCAAAGTATCAATCAAACATTGTTTTACATTTGGTGGAGAACCAGCAATACTTTCTTTGAGTCGCGCCATACCTTCTTCTCTTCGTGCCTTTTCTTCCGGTCTGATGAGGTCGTGTTTTTCAGCAAACTCCATACATTCATCCTGATGTTCATTACAATATAAATCACATTGTTCTTTGCCACGACAGCCCCCCGGTCCTTTTCCACCGGTTTTTCTTACCATCTCTCTATCCTCTGGAGACATTAATCCATTCTCTATCGCAAAGTTCATACATTTTTGCATTATCTCATCGCTTTCAGGATTCTCACACTGTCTTAAATCTTTTGGAGACTTAAACGGTGATTTTCCTTCTTCGATAAGTTTAAAAACTTTTTCCGCCTGTTCGCGGTCAACACCATCAGGTAAAAGTCCGGCTTTTTCCGCAAATGAAAAACACTGACGTGCCGTTTCTACGTCTTTTGGTTCCTCACAAGTTTCTTTACAAGATTGTTCATTTGTACATCCGGCCGGAAGTTTGACTCCATTATCCAACGCTTTCATTACTTTCTCCGCTTTTTCCAAGTCTTTTCCTTTCATTAAACCATTTTTCTTTCCATATGCGATGCACTCCTTCATGTGGTCACTAACATCACAGAATGCGCGACAACTTGCTTCAGGGTTGGTTGCATTTTCGGCACAATTTCCAGGACCACCATCGTTCATTACAAATTTTTTACGCGCTTCACGCCCTTGTTTTTTTTCTTTGGCATTAGCAATACCATATTCAGCGGCGAAATTCTCGCATGCTTCTTGATTTTTTTCCACCGCGCAATATGCCTTGCAAGAACTTTTATCTTTACAATTACCAAGTTCGGCAATAGGAAATTCTATATCAAAAATAGATTTTGCAAAAACCGTTCCACTTAAAACTAGAAATGCGGTAAAAACAAAAATTGTACCCAACGTGACACGATGGCTATTCAAATGGATTTGTGTATTCATTTTTGAAAGGATTAGTTTTTTTAATTGGGTTTACCGCCGGCACCGCCGATGTGGTCGGACTGTTTGATGGGGCAACGCTTGGCGCTCCTCCTACTACTTGCTCAATCGCCACATTGGCATCTTTCGCGGTACTTGTATTTTTTACTCGCAATACAAGCGCCCAGTACGCAATACCGACAATAACAATTAACACTATAATAATTTCTATAATTTTTGTCATAATTTAATGGTAACACACAATAAAAACTTTATTAGTCACAGCTATCCACAATAAATAGACAGGTTTTACATTTTCAGTGTTCTAAAAAATAACAAAATTTTATGTTATAATTTCTCATACTTTGGCTAATCCGCTAAAGCGGACGCCCGACCGCCTTTGGGTGGTTTAGGGCCCTATCGCCATACGACTTTCTCATGACGATAGTGTTCAAATAATTTAATAATATGGCCCTATCGTCTATCGGTTAGGACGTATCCTTCTCAAGGATAAAAGCGCAGTTCGATTCTGCGTAGGGTCACAAATAAAAAACTAAAAATTCTATGTTTTTTATTTGTGACCCTACGCAGGGGAAAGGGGTCGGGAAAACGAGAGTTTTCTGTGGAGGAGAGCAACGAGTGAAGCGAGTGTTGAGAACCGTAGGTTCTCAAGGAGCGAAGTGAAATGTAGCGACTGCAAGGGTTACAAAATTATATTTTTTTGCTATGATATAGTGCATTTTATTTTTGATATCAAAAAAGACTCAATTTTGTCCATTTTAACCTATTTTGTCCTTTAGCTGGAAAGTCTTAAAAACTGGGGGTTTCACAGTATAAATGCTTGACTTATAAGGGTTTTTCGTGGTATAACTATTGACAAATTATTTCGAATCTGCTATAATT
>CALRDS010000016.1 GCA_943354975.1 Candidatus Nomurabacteria bacterium
GCTTTTTCGCAATCCAAGTATTATGTGGACAATTTGAGTGAGAATATAAAGCGCGGACACAGAAACAAAGTGAAGGAAGGAATATGGCCTCAAATGTCCCCGATTGGATATGTGAACGAGAAAGGGAAAGGTATTGTGCCACATCTCGAACTTTCGATTTTAGTGAAAAAGACATTTGAGGCATATGCAACTGGGAACTTCACTTTGCGGGAAGTCCGCGACAAATTTAACGCGCTTGGATTGAAGCGAAAAAGCGGCAGAGAGCTTGCGGTGTCGAATTATCAAAAACTTCTCAAAAATCCTATTTACACGGGACTAATGAGGTATAACGGAGAGATTTTTGAGGGTAAGCACGAACCGATTATTTCAAAGAAACTTTTTGATTCCGTTCAAGAAGTGATGAGCCGAAAATCTAAACCGCATAGCAAAGGGTTGAAACCATATATTTATCGGGGATTTTTCCGTTGCGGAGAATGTGGATGTTTTATTACTACCGAACAACAAAAAGGACATCATTATTTGCGATGCACCAAACGGAAAAATCCTTGTACTCAAAAATATGTCCGCGAGGAGCTCATCACTTCTCAAATTCAAAATGAAATCAAAAAAGTTTCTTTGCCTCTCGATTGGACAAAATGGATGATTGCCGAAAATGCAAAAGATCGGCAATCCGAAGTCCAATCGTCTACGCTTTTTGTTCAAAATACAAAAGATGAAATTTTTTCAATCGAAAACAAGATTGAAAAGCTGATGACGCTATATCTTGATAATTCGCTATCACTTGAAGAATATCGAGAAACGAAAAACAAGTTGGTAAACCAAAAACAGCTTTTCAAAGAAAAATTATCATCTTTTGAACAAAAAGCGGATAATCGGTTCGAACTTACAGAAAAATTTTTAAAAACCAATATTACCAATACGGAATTGGCAAACGAGGGAATTCCAGAAAAAATTCTTCCGGAATTCAAAAAAGTCGGTTCGAACTTTAAAATTTTAGATCGAACCGTACTTTTTGAGCCACGCGGAGCGTGGAAAACCCTTTTGGATTCTGAATTCGGCGGGGGGAATGCATTAGTGTCGCGCCTTCGGCGCGACCCCGCTTTGTCCGTTTCTTCTGATTCCGAATTTTGGCGGAGATTGTGGGTTAAGTACCTGTAGGTTCAACTACCGTAAGGCTATTTGAGCATCTTTCCCAAGTTCTAAAATATGTATATGGGTCACTAAAATTTACTAACAATATCAGCGTACTTTATATGTGCCTGCACGTATTGATCAATTGTTCTTGGATAGACTGTATTTGTTAAAGCATCATTTGTTGGCCAAGATATAGAAGTATCGATCATAATATATCTAGACTTACCTTCATAAGAATTTGCTAAAAAGATATACCTATTGTCAATAACCTCCAATATAATATTTTGGTCAAAAATACCATTTTTACTACCAATTATATATTTCTGTCCTGTCTTTACATTTTCAATACCAAAAATGTTCTTACTGTCGTAATCTCCGTACTGACCAGAAGCAAAATTACACTGAGTAAAAAATTTATAACCCTTAACTTCACTTATTTGCTCTCTAAATAAAACATCATCGCAATTATCTTTCTTAACTTCTTTTATTTGGGAGTTCTCAGATTGTAGGGAAGAAATATTAGCCAATAATTCAACATTCTTATTTTTTAATATATAAACTTTATATCCAAGAAAACAAATAAAAAGAAAACTTACTACAAGTAAAGCAGTTATTAATTTTTGATCATTATTCATGACTTTAGTATACAACACAAACCTTAGGTAATTGGATTGTTATAGCGGAGACGGAGAGATTCGGTCACAAAATCACCTCCTCGTAAACTCGTCGGAGATGATTTTCCGACCCGCATTCGAATCTCCGCAAGTGACGCAGGTCACTTGCTCTCGTTCCTCGCTTGTGAATAGAAAATACCGGCTAGTAAGCCGGTATTTTCTATTCAAGCGGAGGAGGTGAGATTCGAACTCACGGTCCGGTTGCCCAGACTTCGGTTTTCAAGACCGACGCATTAGACCTCTCTGCCACTCCTCCCTGATAATCTTGCGATTGTCGTCATACTCTACCACACATTAACGTTTTTTTAAATATCAATTTTAATGTTGTCACACCTGTACAACCCATCTGTTATATACAGTACAGGGGCAATAATCACCCTAAATATAGGGCTCGGATTTTACTGGCCCAGCTTAAACATTAAACATATGAACAAAAAAATTTCAACCGCTATTGTGTCTACAATAATAGGAACACTAGCGCTAACACAATTCGTTTCTGCTGAAGAATCAAACACATCTCTAAAAAATGGCTTTGGGTTTTTCAATAAATTCTTTCATCAAAACGAGAATGCCCAAAAAGACACTCATAAAAATGAATCTAGAGATGACAATCGTAAAAATGCTACATCAAGTCCTAGAAATAATACCGATACACGTATGGCACTACTTAAGGCTCGTGGCGTAAAAGAGATTGATTCTAGAATCACTGCACTAAATAAGCTCAGCGCGAAAATACAGGGGTTAATAAACATAACACCAACAAACAAAACAGCACTTCTCTCTGGAATACAAACCCAAGTTAATTCCCTAACTGCTCTTAAAAATAAAATAAATGCCGATACAGATGTAGCGATACTCAAGACTGATGTCGAATCAATAACAAAATCTTTCAGAACATTTGCGTTAGAAATACCAAAGGCCAATATACTAGCAAAGATTGATTCTCACTTTGTAGATTTAACAATGCTCACCTCTATCACTGCGGCCCTTTCTACAGATATACAAACGGCAAAGACTAGTGGAAAAGATGTGGCTGTGCTTTTGACTAAACTCTCTGAAACAGATGCTAAAATAGCTGATGCAAATCTACAATCAAATGCGGCCATTGCTTTAGTTACACCTCTTATACCGGACGTTGGTAGCAGTACTTTGCTGCTAGCAAATAAACAGGCGTTACTTGATTCATATGCAAAATATAAAATAGCAATAGAAGACATTAGGATTGCAAAAAAGGATATAAAAGATATCGTTAAACAACTACGTGAATGGAATACAGTAGTTACTGCAAAAACAAATACCGATTCTCGATAAAAAACCTAACTCAGACAGAATAATAAAATCCCCCTGCGGGGATTTTATTAATTTGTGCTCTCGGCAGGACGTTTGCCGTAGAAACAATTTCATATTCTTCTCGACAGGAATCTCCGACAAATAAATTTTTGTCGCCACAAAAATTTTTCGCCGGCCACTCCTCGCGATTTCTTTTGCTAAAGAAATATCGCTGTGGCTTTCGATTCCTGACGTATCACGCGCAGGCGTGATACTCCGAGAGCGCAAAATGAAAAAGTCCCCGAAAGGGTCCCTTTTCATTTTGTGCTCTCGGCAGGAATCGAACCTGCATCGCAAGTACCGCAAACTTGAATTCTATCCATTGAACTACGAGAGCATACCTCGCCTGAAACTAATACAAGCTACTTACTAGCCTTGGCTACTGCTTTTGCTAGTCTCGCCTTCTTTCTAGAAGCCGTCTTCTTTTTTATAACTCCACCTTTCGCAGCTTTATCTAATGCTTTGTATGCAAGTGAAAGATCTGACTTAACAGCCTTTTCATCTTTGCTCAAAATATCCTTGCGAACTATTTTTATAGCTTCTCTCATGAGTCTGCGTCTAGAGTCGTTGATAACACGCTTTCGATCGCTTGCTCTTAATGCCTTCTTTGCGTTTTTTGTAATTGCCATATCTTTTTAATTGGTTTTACTCTACCATAAAGAGTCATATCTTTCAAGGGCGGGTCCATTTCTACCATGATATACTTTCATTATGATTGGATTTCTTCGGGGAAAAGTTCTCAAAAATAACGAGCAGAGCCTGACTTTAGACGTAAACGGGGTCGGATACAAAGTTAACTGCCCTCTTCCACTACTTATCTCTATGGCTAAAGGTCAACCCCTAGAACTCCATGTACATACCCATGTTCGTGAGGACCAACTTACATTGTATGGATTCAAGGATGAATTAGACGTTTTTCTTTTTGAAAAATTAATCGGTGTATCTGGGATCGGACCAAAATCTGCCCTTGCCATGTTGTCGGTTCACTCCCCTGCCTCTATTGCAGACGCAGTAGAGCGCGAAGATGCTTCTGCTTTATCTCACACTCCAGGAGTTGGAAAAAAGACCGCGGAGAAAATAATTATAGAATTACGTGGAAAACTATCTCACTTAGCACTATCGAAAGAGACAGACACAACATACGAAGTACGTCTCGCACTAGAAACACTTGGATATTCTCCAAAAGAAATACATGATGCATTACAGAAGTTGGATCCCGGAAAGAAATCGACTAGCGCTCTTATAAAAGAAGCTTTATCTCAACTACAATAAACATGGAAAAAATTCTCCGCTTTGTAGAAAAATTTATACCGAAACAAGTCTATAAATTTTTCCAACCCTTGTATCATATCTTCCTCGCTATTTTAGGAATGATTATTTATCGCATGCCATCACGACATATTTATGTCATCGGTGTAACTGGCACAAAAGGAAAATCTTCAACTGTAGAATTTATAAATGCCGTACTTGAAGCCTCTGGAAAGAAAACCGCGATACTCTCGACTATTCGTTTCAAAATAGGAGACCAGACTCGTCCGAATAAATACAAGATGACAATGCCGGGAAGATTGTTCACTCAAAAGTTTTTGCGTAGAGCTGTGAACTCTCACTGTGAGTACGCAATCATAGAAATGACGTCCGAAGCTGCAAGATTTTTCCGTCACCTTGGAATACACATGGATGCTTTGATATTTACAAATCTCTCCCCTGAACACATAGAGTCTCATGGCTCTTTTGCTAAATACAAAGAAGCAAAATTAAGACTAGTAAAACAATTAGCCAGAAGTGATAAGCCTGCTCGACTTTCAATCGCAAACATAGATAATGAGCACGGCGTATCATTTCTCGTATATCCTGTAGAAAGAAATATTGGGTACTCACTAAAAAATGTAAAGATATTATCTGAAACACAAGTATCTAGCATAATAGAATATAGAGGAACGAGAATTTTAATTCCCCTTCCTGGGAAATTTAATATTTCCAATGCTCTCGCTTCTCTTACTTTGGCAAGTGAACTAGATATTCCACTTGATACAGCAAAAAAAGGAATAGAATCTCTCTCAATCATTCGTGGTCGCGTAGAAAAAGTAGATATGGGACAGGATTTTACAGTTATCGTAGACTACGCGCATACAGATGATAGTCTACGTAAGTTGTATGAAGCATTTTCTAATTCAAGAAAGATCGCGGTGCTTGGCTCAACTGGTGGAGGACGAGATAGTTGGAAGCGCCCAGTGCTTGGAAAAATTGCAGATGAACATTGTGATGAAATTATTGTTACAAATGAAGACCCGTATGACGAAAATCCGATGAAGATAATTACAGAGGTTGCTTCTGGGGTTTCTAAACACAAAGCTCACATCATACTAGACAGGCGTGAGGCTATCGCTTATTCATTTTCTTTGGCTAGAGCTGGTGATGTTATTTTAATTACAGGAAAAGGAACAGACCCCTACATAATGGGGCCGAATAACACAAAGACTGAATGGGATGATGCAACTGTAGTACGTGAAGAATTGAAAAAATATTTAGAAAGATAAACCTCTTTTAAAATGGTATATTTTGACCATGCCTGAACTCCCAGAAGTACATACAACAGTTACTGGACTACAAAAATCTGTAGTGGGGCTAACTATAAAAGATATTTGGTCAGATATGTGGTCCACATCAAAACTGGCGAGAAATACCATAAAAGATAAAACGTATTTCCCCTACTTTAAAAAATATGTTTTAAATCAGAAAATAATTTCTGCATCTCGCCGCGCGAAATATATTCTTATAAATTTAGAAAATGGATTTACGATGATAATTCATATGAAAATGACGGGTCACTTGATGTACGGGAATTATAAACAAAATAAAAAATATAACGGACGTGAATGGTCATGGATTCCTGCAGGCATTGATACTCCACTACACGATCCATACAATAGACATATTCATGTAGTCTTTACATTTTCAAATACAAAAAAGGGAAATAGCCAGTTAGCCTTTTGCGATTCCAGAAAATTCGGAACCATCGTCGTAGAAAAAACTTCCACCCTTCACACAGAAAGACTTAAACATTTAGGTCCAGAACCACTAGAGAAAACTTTCACGGAAAATAATTTTAAAGTGCGATTACTTTTATCTCCTAAACGTTCTATAAAAACCGTTTTAATGGACCAGACAATAATCGCAGGGATTGGAAATATTTATTCTGACGAAATGCTACACCGTGCACATATAAAACCAACTCGTACACCAAAAAGTTTGAAGAAAAATGAAGTCTCTCTTTTATTTAAAGCAATGAAACATGTTCTTACTCAAGGAATTGATTTTGGTGGAGACAGTATGAGTGACTATAGAAACATTGAAGGCTCTCGTGGAAAATTTCAAACAAAACATTTGGTTTATTTGCGTACTGGGGAAATGTGCAAGACTCGTGGATGTAAAGGGATTATAAAGAAACAAAAAATCGGAGGGCGTAGTGCACACTACTGTCCTGTATGTCAAAAATAATATCAACTAGTAACTATTAACCAGTGACTATATACTTGATTTAACATGCCGACTTTGCTAAAAGTATTTCTAATATTCTGGACCGTCTGGATACTTTGGTATTTAACAGGAGGTCCTCTTCGTGATGACAAATCAAGACCATACATCGGGCTTGATGATACTGGTAGACTGCAAACATTTGGAACAACAACTCCTAAATAATTTCTCTTGGCATACTGGAAAAATGTGGTCTTTTCTGCTAGTATAGAGCGACCGCTTCTAATAATATGCTCCTATAGCTCAGTCGGCAAAGTAAACCAGCCAACTGACTAAAAGGCAGCGTTGTGCGGTGAAAATAGACTGTTTAGCATCACAATATAAAAACATGCTCCTATAGCTCAGTCGGTAGAGCAGCTGCCTTTTAAGCAGACGGTCGCTGGTTCGATCCCAGCTGGGGGCACAAAATACACAATGACGCAAACTGCTTTGCGTCATTGTGATTTTGTGCCGACCGCAGTGATGTTTCGTGAGCACACGAAACCACGAGGGGAGGACTGCGAACTTTTTGAGAGACGGCGAAAAAAGATTTGTAGCCACAGAGAAAAGACTGAGTAGTACTTTCTTGAGAAAATTGGGGGTTCCGACTTCGCTCTATAACTAGAGTAAATTGATTTATTGGTATACTGTGTATTATTTATGAATAACAATTCTCTTAACTCTGCTCCACCTATAAATACTCCTGAAAATGATTTAGAGAGAAAAATTAATATCCTGGAAAGAATATCTTGCAGTTTAGATGCTAGAGCTGCAATGGTTGTAGTTGCGTTAGGATTAAAACCATCAGCAAGCATTAATTTATATAAAAGGGATGAATGCATAGATCAGATCAAGCAGAAAATGAGAGCTGCGGGTTTATTTTTTGATGATATTGATAAGCCTCCTTTTAAAACCGAAATTAAAGTCGGAGATTCAATAATTCAAAAATCACCAGGGGTCGTTGAAACTGCTAGTCTGGCGATTGCGAGATCACAAGAAGTTGCTTCACGGGTCGCAGATTTATTTAGGAATACCTCAGAAGATAGAGAATATCAATTAGGTAGATATCTTGGCTATCCAGTAACGGCAACCGAGGCTTCTCTTGGAAAAAGAGAAAAACTAGGTGATTTACACCCATTTATAGAAAGAAGAATTCCTTCAACTCTCCAGTTCATATTATCAAAAGATTATTGGCAAGAAGAATTGAAAACTTCCACTGGTTGGTTAAAAGCAATTAAAGAAAAATCTCCAGAATTGTATAAACAGATAATAGAAGAAAAATCATCTGAATATGAAGGAGTCCCGCCGATTTTAGATTAGAAAGTATATTAATTATTATAAATTGATTTTATTCAAATCATCCTTATCTTCTTCTAAGACACTACTGAATCTACGAAATGATGATTTTAATTCATCGGGGTCTATTTTTGAAGGTCTTTCTCCAAGTATGTTTAAAATTCCGACCTTATTAATCATCTCTCGACCATAAGGAATAGAAACGATTTCATCTACTTTATACCTAAGCGAACCAAGACGCTTTCGAATCATATCGCTTAGATCTTCGAATTCTACACCGCGTGCTTGTTGTATTTCTTGAAGATTGTTTGTAAGGAGCGAAACTAGAGGTTTTAATTCTTCTACCATATTTAAAAGCCTGGAATTATCCCCTCTCCTTTCTTCCAAGGCATACTTGTTATTCTCATGTGAAATAGGACTTTTGTGTCCATTAGAAGTCAAGGGATTTTCTTCTGAGCTAGGAGGTGTTTCCATCGTTTTTGGATTCATTTTCTAAGTATATAATATAATTCTACAATTAATACTTATCGTGGGTGTAATCAGAGATTGAAAATTATCGCCTCCAATTCCACTTTTAAATCCCTCTCTCCCCTGTGCGATAAAATGCTTGAGCGAAGTAGTTTTCCTCCGAAATCTTCACACTCTTTTAAAGTGAATTTCGTTGGTTTGCCTGCACGAGTATCTTGCCAAATAGTTGTGAACTTCCACCAAAGTGCTCCATGTATCGCTTCAGGGGATTCTAATTCTTTTATTTTCATCCATTCTAGCCATGCATTTTTCTTATCACGCTTCGTAAACAATGAACATAACATAAAGACATCCACGTCTTTTGTTTTTTCCTCACGCGCATTAAATATTTTCTTAGAAAATTTCTCCAGTCTTTTTACACGATTTGCATCTGCGAAAGGTTCATCAATTATAAAAATATTTTCTGACTCTTTCATCTTCGACATCATGTCTATCAGTAAGTCTCTGCTCGAAGCCACATCCATTACTTGAATTAAATTTGCTATAACCTTATCCCCGAAGAGGCTTGTTGCAGAAATCAATGGTTCCAGTGTCGCTATTTGTTCACTATAAATGTGTGTGGTTACTGTCCCTAGTTTCGACAACTCTTCATACGCCCTTTCTCTCACTTCCCTATTTGTTCCAACTATAGAATAAATCATATTTATATCGCCTTAAGATTTTGTCCGAGTGAACGTGATGCGACTAGTGGCAGTGTCGCCAACTTTCTTTTCTTAAGAACATCCTCCAAAGCTTTTACTAAATCATCTGCCACTTTTTCTGCTATTTCTTTATCAATTTCAAATACGAGTTCATCGTGGATTTGAAGTGCCAATTTCACCCTGTCTTCTAATTTATTCTTCACAATATATTCGTGAGCATCTATCATCGCGAGCTTGAGAATATCAGCCGAAGTTCCTTGGATAGGTGCATTTATCGCTATGCGTTCACCTTGCGCTCGTAGAAATGGAAGAGGACTTTTAAGTAGTGGTACTTCGCGTCGTCTTCCAAGCAGTGTCTCGGTGTATCCATGTTTCCATGCGTATGCTTTTACTTCCTCTAGATATTCCATAAGCCTTGAAAAGGTTACCTTATACTGATCGTAGAATTCCTGTGCTTCTTTTCTCTCTACTTTCATCCCTTCTTTAAGCGAAGTTACTCCCATACCGTAAAGAATTCCGAAATTAATAGTCTTTGCCTTTCTTCGCATCTCAGGTGTAACTTTTTCTTCCTTCACACCAAACACACGCGCTGCAGTTCCTGTGTGAACGTCGATTCCTTTTTCAAAAATCTCAACTAGATTTTCATCCCCTGATAAAATCGCTGCTGCGCGTAAATCAATTTGCGCATAATCACATGATAAAAGTACTTTATCTTTCCCCGCAATAAATGCTTCTCGCACTTTTCTTCCAAGCTCTGTCTTTATCGGAAGGTTTTGCAAATTTGGATCTTCACACGCGAATCTCCCAGTCCCTGCCCCTGTCTGAATAAAGTGCGCATGAATTCTGCCATCATCTTTCACATATGTCGGGAGTAAATCAATGTACGTAGAAAGAAGTTTAGTGAGTTCTCTGTATTCCATGATAAGTGGAATAGCTTTATGCTCGTCTTTGAT
Source organism: Candidatus Nomurabacteria bacterium (assembly GCA_943354975.1). Taxonomy (GTDB): domain Bacteria; phylum Patescibacteriota; class Minisyncoccia; order Phycocordibacterales; family UBA5272; genus UBA11704. Next base: position 10,072 of record CALRDS010000016.1, read on the forward strand.
TTTTTCTAGTTCACTAACATTTGTACTTTTACCACCAGATTTTGTCTTCTTTATTTTTGTTCCCAGTCCTAACTTATCATACAAGACTTCACTTAGTTGTTTTGGAGATGCGATGTTAAATTCTATACCGGTTGAAGAATGTATTTCTTTTTCCAATTTCTTTACGCGAATGTGTAACTCTTCGCTTAGCTTCTTTAATTTTTTAACATCCAATGTTATCCCATTTACTCCCATTTCTTTTGTAAGTGGAATTACAGGTTTCTCAACTGTTACAAATAAATCCCATAGTTTTTCTTTCTTTAATTTTTCCTCCAACACTTCTTTTATTTCTGCCACTGTTTCTTTCCCTGTTATAAACTGAATGTCCCCAAGTGTGGCGTTTATCATTTCACTATGAAGTAAATGCGTCATGACGCGCAACTCTTCTAAATCATCAATATTCACCTCTATTTTTTTCTCCTCCACTATAATAGCTACCCCGTCACTTTTTTCTCTCATGTTTCGCATACGAGAACGTAATGACCGGAATTCATACAAATCGCACATTGCTTCGTATTTACTAACGTCTATACTCTCTAGCCATTCCTGTGTAGGCATTTTGTACTCACACGGTGCATCGCGTCTGATCGTGGCAAGAGTTTTAGAAAACATCGCTTCCTCTTCTCCTTCTTCCAAAAGTTTCACCATCCTTTCTTTGAACCCATCATCGATTAAAGTTTGTGCGTTTTTACGTAAAACTTTATAAATCTTTTCGAGCGATCCATATTTTTTTATAAGTTCTGTTGCTGTTTTATCTCCTATTCCAGATATACCAATTATATTGTCCGACGGATCCCCAGCTAATCCTTTATAGTCTGGAATAAGCTCTGGGCCAAATCCAAACCTCTCTTTTACTTTATCTTCTGTATAAAACACACCTTCATTTCCTTTTTTCAAAGTAAATACCGTGGTGCGTTCTTTATCCACTAACTGTAATGTGTCCATATCTCCACTAGCTATAACTGTACGGAACTTTTTATCTTTCTTTATTTTCTCAGCAAAAGTTCCGAGCAAATCATCTGCTTCAAATCCTTCACATGTATAAGTTGAGATGGACAGTGCCTCACATAATTTATAAGCTTCCTTTATTTGCTGTACCAGTGCCTCATCTGTCTTCGCACGCCCTGCTTTGTATCCGTCATAACTCGTGTGCCTAAATGTCGGCTTTGGTAAATCAAAACATGCGACGATATAGTCCGGCTTTATCTCTTCAAATATTTTAAGCACCATGGTAATAAAACCATAAAGTGCCCCCGTGGGTCTGCCATCGCGCGTAGCAAATCCCTGCATCGCATGAAACCCGCGATGGAGTATCGCGTGAGCATCAAGTAGTACAACTGTTTTTAATTTACTCTTTGTCATGGTCTATAAATTTCTTTCGTACGAAACAGTTACGTCTCTTATATTTTCATCAATTATTCTAAAATTTAACTCAATATCAGATTTTAAATATCTCATTTTTGAAGGCCATTCTATAACCACAACTGTTTGTGGATCTTTTAAATCATCTTCTAGTCTGAGAATCTTTGATTCACTCGGATGAGTAAATCTATACGCGTCTATATGAACTAATTTTTTAAACACCATGTGCTTAGCGACATGTTCTTTCTTCAAAATAAATGTCGGACTAGTTACTTTTCCTTTATCTATTCCTAAAACATGAGCGAGCTCTCTAGCAAAAGTAGTTTTCCCAGCTCCTAGCCCTCCCTCAAGCAAAACTACTTTTGCTGTCGGAGTTGATTCCTCTAAAAGAATTTCTGCCACTTTAAAAGCCAGTCCTACCATGTCTTCTTCACGTAAAACAAACGACTCTTTCATAGGTCAATAATAGCATGAAAAAGCCGCCCCTTTCGGGGCGGCTTTTTCATATTTCTATAGGCTCACACAAGGCATTTTAACTAAGTCTTCGATCACTCTTATATGAAGCGTAAACACTTCGTCCAAGAATAAATATAATGAAGATGATCGCGATAAGCGCAAGCCATTCCACAAGTGTGTCTGGCAAGAAACTTACTGACCCTGCTCCGATTACATTCTTTGCTCCAGTATTATTAGATACAGTAGTTGTAGGAACAATAGAACCTACTACATATGCCGTCACTTCATCCTGTACTTGTGTACCAGGAACTGTATAAACAATATATGTAGTTGCAACTATAGACTTACCAACTTGTGAATCCTTTGAAACTTTTCCTGACCAAGTTATGACTCCTTCTGAATAAGGATCCATTGTATCTTGGTTGAGAGTAAGTATATGTGTTGAAGGATCGTAGTTTCCAGAAGACGCAGATGTAAATGCAATTTCTTGTGGAACGACTACCTTAATTAATATTCCTGTTAATCTCGAATCTGAAAGATTCTTGTATGAGAGATTATAAGTAACCATACTGTCTGCTGAAAGGTTTCCGTTTGTCTTTTGAACCTGCAGTGCAATTAACTTTTGTCCTT
>CALRDS010000017.1 GCA_943354975.1 Candidatus Nomurabacteria bacterium
GGATTAAAAATCCTTACAGGAACCTTATCAACCTCTCCAACTTCCCAGACAGAAGGATACTGTACTGCATATCCAGCTCTAATGTTGGTGTATGTTTTTAATGTACTAATAACAGTATCATTATGATAGATATAATTCTTATCTTTAGAATAAAAACCTGAACCACTCACATCAATGACTTCAAATGTTCCTATATCAGCTCCAGTAATTACCTTACCGGCCCAATATATATTATATTTATCCTTAGTAAAAGAACTCTCCCCAAATACAGAAAATGTATATGGATCCGCGTAAGAAATCGCCTTCCCCCACGAATAAACATGGTTTTTGTCTTTCGTGTATCTGCTATTTAATATCTCAAAACTATTCACATCTACACCAATCATAATATCACCATCTTTATATACATATTTATCATCTTTAGCATACTGACTATAGTTCTTACCTTTTAAAAGTTTAAAAGTTTCTGGTTTGGCTTCTACAATTTTATTTGAATAATCATATACATTATTTTTATCTTTAGCATAATGAGTACCTAGAAATTCAAATGTCTTTATGTCAGCGTTTATAAGTTGTCTTTTAACGTCATGCCCCATCTCAGAAATAGTACAATAAATATTTTCACCTTCACTTGTATAGCAGCCACCTAGTTTTTTGTTTCCTAAAACTTTCTCTACTGGAGATCTATCGATTAACTTAAAAGTTGAAAGGACTTTAGGAATATTGATAGGATCATTTTCTTTTCCCCAAACAAGAATTCTGTAGAATGACTTACTATTCTCAGAAAGCGCAAAATAGACGTCAAATTCTCCTCCTGGACCTAATTCTCCTTTACTTACATATTTAATATTACCTAGAGACACTGGCTTCATGCTTGGATCTTTAAAATTGAGACTCGATTTATCAAAATCTAGTTGAACCTGTATTTTTACTCCGTTTGAATTACCTCTTTCATATTTATTTTCATCAAAATTAAAAAGGTCATTCTCAAAAGCAACATGATAAGAATCTGGATATGAAATGCTATACCCTTTCTTTTCATTTTTATATGTTTCCCAGTCATTTATAGTTTTTGCCGATAAAGGAATATTTTTAAAAGTTGAAATAATTTGATTATATAAATCTATATCTTTTTGAGTAGGTTTAAAGCGGCCACTTATAATAAAAATAGTTATAACATTATTCCTCTTAAGATAAGTAACTATATTATCCCATCCTGGCACAAGCGCAACCTCTTTTCTTTGGAAGAACTGTAACCCAGCAACATTTAGTTCCTTAACATCACCAACGATGGTAGATTTCCTATCATAATCAGCTAAATACTGTGATAATGTTTTGTCACTAAATCTTGTTAAAATATTCATTTGAAAACCATTCTCATTTTTTATGGTTGCATCTAATTCATTAGATGATGTATTCAAGTCACTAGATACACTCCAAGTTTTTGGGTGACTAATTTGATACCCATGCTGAAAATTTGTATATGTTTTCCAATTCTCTTTTTCTTCTTTTTTTGAATCCTGTTGAGTGCTATACATCTCAGATCCTGGAGCTGTTAACACTTGTTGAACAACTACATTCTTTTTAAACCATCCCCAAGTAGTAGGATTCCACCAAGAAGCAAAAACATTTGTGGTCATTCCAAGCATGATAGTAGAAATCAAAACAAGTGTCTTTATTGTCTTCATGTAATTAAAGTTTAGTATACTACATAAAAGCATGTTAAAGAAATATCCTTGTTAGGTATGCTATCCTTAATATAATGCACTTGATTATTTATTATTCTCTGTTTCTAATTCCTTTTCTACCGACAATTATATATTTCACTCTTTACATTTTCAGAAAAGATAAATGCCCCACGTTAGTGGCTGGAATCATTGGTTTTTTATTGACGGTTTTTTGTTTTACAATTCTACCTTGCGGAATTTTTAGTTTCGATTGGGTGACAGACAAAATTTGGGGGCACAGAATGTGCATTGACCTAGCACCTTTATTCCCTATGATTTTTGGAATATTATTCCTTTTCCAAACTGTTATATTTATTAGAGGATATTTCACAAAAAAAGAAGTACCTGACGTAGTGCCAAATACACAGCACTTCAGTATATCAGGCACATTACTTTCACTGCCTTTTTATTTCGTAAGTTCAATAATTTCCGTGAGATATCTTAGTCTTAAAAATCCTTACTCGATTGAGGCTATTGTAATTGGATTGGTATCTCTGCTGATATTTATAATTCTATTACTTATATACCGCTATATGAGCCGTTATCAAATCCCACGGAATGATGTCTCCCTATTTATGATTCTCAAGTCATTTTTGATTACAACAATTATTCTTGTGTCCATTCATCTAATGATCCCAGGCTAATTCTAGATTTCATTACAAAAACAATTTTTTTAAGATAAAAAACATACAGGATTTACTCTGGTTGCACTTATTCGCTAGTGTAGAAAAATACTACTGGACGTGTTGACTAATTTTAGAAGCCTGAAGTATGCCAGATTCATCAACAAAACCAGTTATCTTAGTAGTTCCGGGAATGCCAGGACCATCGTAACCAACTGAGGATACTTGTTTATGAGATTTTAACCAAAAATCAAAATCACCTGAACGAGAAAGCTCTTTACCATTATCAATCCAACTCTCGTAATATTTTGTATCTTTATACTCTACTGTCCATTTTTTACCATCAATATCTTTAATAATCAAAACAGTCCCACCTGAAAAAGTTATTCCTCCATCATTAGTTATAATAGTAACCTCTTTTTTTGCTTGAGAGTTTTGTATTACTGGTAGAGTATTGTTGGTCAGGACTTGTTGTTCTACAACTATATTTCTCTTAAACCAATGCCATGTAAAAGGATTCCACCACGATGCAAAAACTGAGGTGGTCATTCCAAACACAAGAAAAAAGACCAAAGTCAATGTTTTTATTATTTCCATCTATAAAGCATAACATGACGTGTTATGCTTTATAGATGGAAAATGATTTTAGGAAAATAGAATATATCGATAAAATAAGCACAGAATCGTCACCGTTTCAACTAATTACAAAAATACTTTTAAGTATCATTCTTTTTAGTATTACTTATTACGTTTATATCAAAGATAATCTAACTGCGGATTCTACTGTGATGTATGGCTTTAGCGCACTTAACAGTATTATTGCTGTATTGCCAGCATTTTTTATATTACTAATTCCTTTACTATTAATAAAAAATTTACAAAAAAGAATATTACTTTCTATTTGCTCAATAATTATATATACGTACTTTATATATGGTTCTTGGGCATTTTATTATTTTGATGAGACCATTTTAGATTGGGTGATAATTTTAACATCCATAATTATGGCTAATTTAATATTGGAATTAACTATAAGGGGTAAATTTGTGAAAATTTTTACAATACTTCTTAGTTTTATTTTAATAATAAATCTATTTATTTTAAATAATACAATAACTCGCATTAATAATAGAATTATTAATCATAAAGCTGGGCAAGACGTTGCAGTAAGCGATAGTTGGGTTTCTGCGAATGCTAGAGATAGCTCAAATCCATCTTTGTGTTATAAAATTCAAGATTCTTTTAGAAGGGACTTATGTTTATACTACATAATTGAGCAAACAAAAAAATATAACCTCTGCGCAGAATTAACGGATAACACCCTTAAAAAGAATTGTACTGCTAAATGTTTTACTTCATACTGTGAGAACCCTTAATGGTGACAAAAAAAGATTTTGATTTTGATTTTGATTTTTATATAATCACTAAACACAATAAATTAAGCCATAAAAGATGTTAGATGCTAAGCGCGACAAAGTTTTGGAAAGAGACGTACGAGATAGTATGTTGATGGCAAAACTGAAGTCGTAACAACGTAGATAGTACCTTTTTGGGGCTTTATTTCTCACCGGGTTGCATCATCTTTAGGAAAGTATTGTGAGAAATGTGAACCTTCCCTTCTCTTTGCATTCTATCCTTTCCTTTCTTTTGCTTTTCACGCAACTTCATCTTTCGTGTAATATCTCCTCCATACATATACCCAGTCACATCCTTTTTCATCGGAGCAATAGAGCGCGACGCGACAATTCTTCCACGTACATAGGCTTGAATTTTTACACGAAACATTTCTCTAGGTAAAATCTTTTCTAATTTTTCTACAACTTCTTCTGATTCTTCTTGGGTTCTATATTCTGGTATTACACGAGAAAATGCAGTGACGCGTTCTTCCGCTACATACACATCAAGTCTAGTTACATCTGCAGGTTTCATCTCGCCCTTTTCATACACCATAGAAGCATAGCCACTGGATGCAGACTTTACCTCATTGAAAAAGTTCCGCATTAGTTCTCTCAGGGGCATGTGTAGTTGTATGCGCACTCTATCATGCCCCCAATCGGCCAAATCTGCCACTGTAGCCTCATGTGGTGGGAATAGTTGCATAAGAGGGCTAACATAATCATGTGGTGTAATAATGGTCAGTAATATCCACGGCTCTCTAACGGAGATATATTGTCCATGATCTGGGAAATGTATTGGGGTGTACACCATTTCTACTTCTCCGTTTTTTAATGTTACTTCATATGTGATAGACGGAGTAGTTACTACAAGTTCTTGATCAAACTCACGTCTTAATCTTTCAGTAATAATTTCAAGGTGAAGCATACCCAAGAAACCGCAACGAAATCCACGACCTAATGCGCCGGAAGATTCTTCTTCAAAAGTTAAAGAGGAGTCAGAGAGTTTCAATTTTAAAAGTGAACTACGTAAATCATCAAACTCATCTTGTGATTCAGGATAAACAGATGCGAAAACAATAGGCACAGGTTCTGAATACCCAGGAAATGCTGGAAGCGGTTTATTGTGTGTAGTGACAGTATCTCCAACACGCGCAATACCTGGCTCTTTTATACCAGTTACTATGTAACCGATCTCACCTGCATTCACTATTTTCTTTTCTTTCTTTTCTGGAGAAAATGTGCCAACCTCTCGAATGATAAATTTTGATTTTGACTGGGTAAACAAAAGTGTGTCCCCTGCTTTTATATTTCCATCCAATACTCGCACATAAAGTATCACACCCATATGATTGCTGTATTCAAAATCAAAAATAAGTGCACGTGTTTGATTTCCAGTATCTGGAACATATTCACTTTTTGGAGCTGGAACTTTAATAATTATTTCTTCAATCAATTCTTTTACACCCTCTCCTGTTTTACCAGATACAGAAAGTATTTCATCACGTCCACAGTGCAACATTTCAACAATCTCATCTTTTACTTCTTCTATTTGAGCAAGTGGTGAGTCAATTTTTGTAATAACTGGAATAATTGTAAGTCCAGTTTCTTTTGCCATTCCCAAGGTTGTAAGAGTCTGTGCTTGTACTCCTTGTGTAGAATCAACCAGGAGAAGCGTTCCTTCAACCGCACGTAGTGAGCGTGATACTTCATAAGAAAAATCTATGTGCCCAGGCGTATCGATAAGATTTAAAATATATGGTGTACCATCTTTTGCTTTGTATTCCATACGCACCGGAGTCATCTTAATGGTGATACCACGTTCACGTTCTAGTTCCATAGAATCCAAGACTTGCTCTTTCATATGACGTTTATCAACAGTTGATGTAACTTCAAGAAGTCTATCCGCTAGGGTAGATTTTCCATGGTCAATATGAGCAATGATTGAAAAGTTACGAATTTCCATAAATTATAATTCTAAGATTTTCTTTTTTCTATTGTAGAAATAAAAGCTAAAAACAAATTGACAAGCTGACCACACTACCAATGAAATAAAGAGCGAAGTTATTCCAAGATCACGAGTGTATAACCCTGATAGAACTGAAATAACTGTTCCTAAGAAGACCGTTATAAAAACGCTCTTTGTATCCTTCATGGCGTATAAAGAAACAGAAATATAATTAGAGACCATCAAAAAAGGAAGAACGACTAGGAAACCATTCAAAAAATAAGAAATTGTTTGGTTATACCCAGTATTACCGTACAACATCAAAATAATAACTTCTTTAAATAAGTAGATACAAAGAGTTGTAGCAATTCCAATAATTCCCAAAATAAGAATATACTTTCGAACTATTTTTGAATACTCAGCATGTTTTCCTTCTAGAAAATCTTTTGATAATACTGGCAGACTCGCGGTTGTAATACTCTGTTGTATTAATTGTATTACTGCATCGCTAATACGTTGAGCAAACAAAAAACTAGTGAGTATTCCGGGACCAAGTGTAGTGGCGAGACCCGTAAAAAACATAACTCTAAATTGTGACACCAAATTTGTCCCTGTACGGGGTATAGCTAAATGAACTAGTTCTCTAACATGATAGAAAGCATACTTATACCTAATTTCGTGTAATTTTGCCTTACGTAAAGCAAATATTTGAATTACAAAAGAAATAATACTTCCTAAAACCACACCACAGAGTAAGCCTGTTAGACCATATTTTGGATACAGCCACACAATACTAGCAATAATCGAAGCTGAATACCCGAGTGGTGATATACCATATAAAATAAATTCATTGCGCAGTTGTGAAAAACAAGATACAAGAGATGTCATACCCAAGAAAAACGGTTGTATCATGAGTACCCTCGTTGCAAAAATAAATTGTTCGAGTTGGTCATTTGTAAAACCAGGAACAATAAAGTGTGCATATAAAGGGATGGTCAACGCAATAATGACAGCAAGAATTCCTAGTAGTGCTCCAAAAAATAATGCCAAAGAAAATAACTTCTGTCTTGGATCTAAAATATTTCCACTGCTACTTTCTTTTGTCAAAAATGGAACAACTGTTCCCGCAGTAACAAAGGCAAGTAAAGCTCCATATAAAAGATCTGGAAAACGAAAAGCTGCATTGTAAACATCTAGCATTGGCCCAACTCCCACATATGAAGAAAGTAGCCTATCTCTAATAACTGCAAGTAAAATAGACAATGCACTAAAAATAGAAAGTAGTACGGAATTGCGAAAAATCATTATTTCCTAATACTACCAAAAAAAAAGAGGGAAAGCACCTACCCTTTTTTCAAAAAGGGTAGGTGCTTTCTATGTATATAGTATATAGTATATAGTATATAGTATATAGTATATAAAAATAATATCCAGAAAATTTAATTATACACATAAAAATAAGACAAATAAATTGTATACTGGTATCAATGGTAGACCTTAATTCATATTTAAAAGACATTTGTCCATGGGGAAATTTTGAACAATTCACTCTAAACGAAAAAACTACTGTTAAAATTCTAACAGTTAATCCTAATGAAGAATTTAGTCTACAAAAACACAACCAAAGAAAAGAATTCTGGAAAATAATTTCTGGGAGCGGTTCTATCACTATTGGGGAGGAAACAAAGACTGTTTCTATTGGAGACACTTTTATAATAGAACCCAACACCAAACACCGAGCCTCGGCCTACGAAATACCTTTGGTTATTCTTGAGATTTCTTTTGGTGAATTTGATGAAAATGATATAGAGCGATTCGAAGATGACTATGGAAGAGTTTAGAAAAAACTATTTTTATGGAAACACCTCTTACAACAACTGACGCTATTAACCAAATAGGACTTATTATTTTATTTGTAATAATAGTTACTATTTTTTATTTTTTTAAAACAAAAAACGGAAAGAGTTACAAAAAATACACACTCATAAAAGCCGAGACAAACCCAATACTCTCTCCACGTTCACATTTACTTTGGGAAAAAGAAGGTACTTTTAATCCAGCTGCAATTTTACTTGATGAAAAAATACACCTCTTGTACCGTGCAGTTGGGGGTGATGGTATTTCTAGAATTGGTTATGCTGTAAGTAATGATGGGATAAATTTTGGACGAAATGAACCATATCCCATTTTTTCAATTGAAAATTTTAGAAATTTAAAGAAAGAGAAGATGATCTACAGTCCAATTATGTATCCTTCTGGTGGAAGCTTTGGTGGGTGTGAAGATCCGCGTCTAACAAATATTGATGGGGTTGTACATATGACTTTCAATGCCTTTGATGGGTGGAATTTTATAAGAGTAGGACTAACTATGATTGATGAAAAAGACTTCGTTAATAAAAAGTGGGCAAAATGGAGTAAGCCAACATTAATATCACCACCCAATGAAATTCACAAAAATTGGGTACTTTTTCCAGAGAAAATTAATAACAGATTTGCGGTTCTTCATAGTATTTCCCCAAAAATAGAGATAGAATACCGGAATGATTTAAAAACTATTGGGGTAAGTGAGCCATTCATAAACAGTCGCATAGCCGGACAAAGATATGAAGATAAAAAAACATGGGAATCTCGAGTTCGTGGCGCTGGTCCACCACCACTAAAAACTGATAAGGGGTGGATACTTTTATATCATGCAAATCAAGATATTGAGCCACATAAATATAAACTTGGAATAAAATTGCTTGACTTGCAAGATCCTACAAAAATTCTCGCCTCAGGGATATTTCCTATACTAGAGCCAGATACGTGGTATGAGAATGATTGGAAACCAGGAATTATATATGCTTGTGGAGCCATAATAAAAAAAGATAATAACCGTGACAGCTTATATGTATATTATGGTGGTGGAGATAAACATGTCTGCGTAGCATATACAGATCTTGAAACTTTACTTTCCTGGCTTATCAAAAATGAAAAAACTAAGAACTAAAATGTTATACTAGGAACATGTTTACCGTACATAGATCTAGACATAATCCTCTTTTACAACCAGTTGCTGATCATTCTTGGGAGTCTGTTGCAACACTAAATGGTTGTCCAGTTCAAGTTGGTAAGGAACTGCACCTTGTGTATCGTGCCATTGGTGGTAGAGACTTAATATTATCCCCGAGTATTAATACATCTATCATAGCCAAAGCTATCTCAACAGATAACAATCATTTTGATTTACCAACCCCGCTCATAATGCCCAGTAAAGATTTTGATAAATACGGCTGTGAAGACCCGAGAGTAACTTTTTTTGAAGGAAAATATTATATATTTTATACAGCTCTTTCAAAGATACCGTTTGAAGCTAGTGGTATCAGAGTTGCTTGTGCTGTAAGTGAAAATCTTGAAACTATTACGGAAAGACATCTTGTTACGCCATTTAATGCAAAAGCAATGACACTTTTTAGTGAGCGGATAGATGGAAAAGTAACAGCTATTTTTACTATTCATACAGATATGCCGCCGGCAAATATTGTTGTTGTACAAGCAGATAAAATAGAAGATTTTTGGAACAAAGATTTTTGGGATTCTTGGTATAAAAATTATAAGGAAAATATCCTTATCTTTGAACGAGGATCACATGACCATTGTGAAATTGGAGCACCACCAGTCCTCACCGATGATGGATGGCTAATAATATACTCACACATACAACATTATTTTGACGAATCAGAACGACTTTTTGGTATAGAAGCAATACTTTTGGATAAAAAAGATCCTTTTCATATTATAGGGCGAACCAAGTGGCCAATTATAGTTCCTGAAGCACCATATGAACAATATGGAATAGTAAGAAATATAACTTTCCCAAGTGGTGCAATTTTACATAATAATGGAAGATTGGATATTTATTATGGTGGAGCAGACACAGTCTGTGCTAGAGCTTCACTTTCATACAAAGATCTTATTTCCACAATGAAAGAAACCTCTGTCCCAATAATGACTCGTTATAAGAAAAACCCAATTCTGAAACCAATAAAAAAGAATACTTTTGAAGAACGTGCTGTATTTAACCCAGCGTCTATAGAAATTGGCGGAACTATTTATATTTTATATCGTGCAATGTCTGCGAATAATACTTCAACAATAGGATTAGCTATAAGTTATGACGGCACAACCATTTATGAAAGAAAAAAAGAACCGATTTATACACCTCGTGAAGAATTTGAACAAAAGAAAGGAGACCAAAATGGTAACTCTGGTTGTGAAGATCCTCGCATTACGCGCATTGGTGACACCCTGTATATGTTGTACACGGCATACGACGGTGTAAATCCCCCATCTGTTGCTATAACAAATATTCCTGTTTCTGATTTTGTTTTAGGAAATTATGAAAAATGGACAAAACCTCACCTGATATCTCCCAATACAATTGATGATAAAGATGCCTGTATCGTCGGAGGAATATTTAAAGGTGAATACCTTGTGTTGCATAGACTAGGTAACCAAATATGTGCTGATTATCTAAAATCTCTTACTGACGAAAAAACTATACTAAACCGCTGTATAGAAATACTTCGTCCACGTAAAGGTATGTGGGACAGTAAAAAAGTAGGAATCGCAGGACCACCTATAAAAACAAAATTTGGCTGGCTTCTACTTTATCATGGAGTGTCGGACAATGGTATTTATCGTATTGGAGCTGCATTATTGGATGAAAAAGATCCGACTTATGTTATTTCCCGTTTAGTGGACCCGCTTTTTGAGCCCATAGAAAAATATGAAAAAGAAGGACAAGTTTCTAATGTCGTATTTCCGTGTGGGGCTGTACTTCGTGATAATACTCTTTTTGTTTATTACGGTGGTGGAGATTCTGTTGTGGGACTTGCAACCTGTAAATTATCAGAATTAATTTCTGTTTTGCTTCCAAAAGAACTAACTACAAAACCACAATGAAATTACCGAAAGTCTTAATATTTGACCTAGATAGTACTTTAACCGAAAGCAAACAACCAGAATCCCCAGTTATGGGAGAACTCGTAGCTAGACTTTTACAAAAAATCCCAATCGCTGTTATGTCTGGTGGAAATTTTGTGCAATTTCAAAACCAACTTTTACCGTCACTTCCACATAACTCCAATCTAGAACATCTTTATTTATTTCCAACAAGTGCGTCTCGATGTCTAATTTTCAAAAATGAAAAGTGGGAAAATTTATATGACAATTCTTTTAGTGAAGAAGACAAAACAAAAATTCTGGAAGCATTTAGTGCGGCAATGAATGAAACAGGTTTTGATAATCTACCAACAGAAGTGTGGGGAGAACGCATTGAGGATAGAGGTTCACAGATTACTTTTTCGGCTCTTGGTCAACTCGCGCCAATCGAAATAAAAAAAGAGTGGGACCCAAATCGTGAAAAACGTAAACCACTATACGAATCTCTTGTGCAAAAACTACCTGATTTTTTTGTTGCGATGAATGCAACTACATCCATTGATATAACAAAAAAAGGAATGACCAAAGCATACGGTATCAATCAATTATCAAAAATACTAAACATTCCAGTGCAAGACATGATATACGTTGGAGACTCACTTGCTCCCGGTGGAAATGACGCTGTAGTTCTGGAAACAGGAATTCCAACTATTAAAACTACTGACCCAACACAGACAATGGAAATTATTAAATCTTTTTTAAATGAAAATAACAATTAAAAAGAAAAAATGATTCCTTCCGGAATCATTTTTTCATATTTTTTGTTCTACCTATAAGCCGAATTCTGTCCTTGTATTTTCATACAATGTGTAATCATTTATCTAGGATAATTGTTACCAACTACCTCGAGCGACACTTCTACTTGCGTAGACACGGTCTTGCACACACGTAAGGATTTAGCCGTTTCAATTTTGTCTTTCGACAAACATATTCCCGAAGGAACCCTAGTCTTTCGACATCGGCGTCTCTGCTCGCACCTCTATAGTTGCCTACGACGGGTGTTACCCGCTACGCTTGATAATCAAATAACTGCGTGTTCGGACTTTCCTCTCCATACCGATAAATCGATAAAGAGCGATTACCCAGTAGAACAAAAATATAATACAATATAATTGTAAAATTTGCAACCACTTACTCTTCTATCTTCAACTTAGATCCTAAAAATATCCTGTACTCTTCTGCTCGTCCAGCACCAATTTCTAAAACATACATAGCTGGTGCATCATTTATAAAAGTGTTTGGGTATGAACTCGGACTTAAATTTGGTTCAATTTTTACAACTATCCCATTTTGATTAATCCACAGCATATCAATTAGAAAATTCATATCTTTCATCCAGAAACCATACCTCCCTGAGGAATCAAAAACGAATAACATCCCTTCATTATTTCTTAATCCATTACGACCAGAAAGTCCAAGTTCTCTGCTTGCTTTAGTGTCTGCAACTTCAGAAACGATGACACCGTTAGGAGTAATGATTGTTAAGTCATGACGAACAAATTTATCTATAAAAACTACATTACACACCTTCTCAAAAAAACAATTATATCCATACCA
>CALRDS010000018.1 GCA_943354975.1 Candidatus Nomurabacteria bacterium
GCCAGGATAACATCGGATAAAGTTGCGTTACTGTTAAGATTCCAATACGAAATAGCTAATTCAGGTGCATCTATATTTTTTTCTGCTCCAGAAATTACTAACCTTAAATAATGTTCGTAACTATGTATTGCTTCTTCTTCAAAATACCCGACTACTCTGTGTGCAGTCTTTGGAGATAATAAGTAGAGAACAAAATACAGGTGATAAAAGAAAAATTGAACAACTATTATTAAAATCCTTTCAAATGTATTTGGTTTTGCTATTTCACTATATATGAGCAGGTGGACACGTTCATTTTCTGCTTCATCAAGTAGTGCTTTTATCCAACCTCTATCGTCTCTAATGAATCGAAGTGACTTTAAATGCTGAAGCATTCCTCCTACCATGCCAGGAACAGCAGCAATAGTTTCCAAGACCACCGCTCTATGACCATAACGATTTTGAAATAGAAAGTCTGCACAAGAGGCAGAAAAATGCACTATTGATTTAGCTATCTTATCTCTTAACCCACTAGGAGCTCTTCTGTATTGTTCATTATGAGGATTAATATGTGGAATTACGTTCTTTAAATCCTCCTCTATTATCCCTACTTGTCCTATATCCATATATCTCTAGTATAGCCTTATTTATAGCCTTTTTAAAAGAATTACGAACATGATAGAATAAAAGACATGTTAGACATAAAATTTATTCGTGAAAATAGTGATGTAGTCAAGGCGGCGGCAAAAAAGAAGCATATTAAATTTGATGTTGATGAACTTATAAATGTAGACACTAAAAGACTGGAACTTTTGAAATCAGTAGAAGAGTTTCGCGCTCAACAGAATTCTACAAGTGAATCAATTGTGAAAGTAAGTGGTGAAGAAAGAAATGGACTAATTGATTCTATGCGTCGAGTAAAGGATGATTTAAAGAAAAAAGAAGAGGAGTTGGAAGAAATAATGAAGTCTTGGAGATCTCTTATGCTTCGAGTGCCAAATATTCCAGATATGTCTGTAGTAGAAGGAGTAGATGAAAATGATAATGTCGAGGTTAAAAAATGGGGGAATATTCCAGAATTTAAATTCGAAGGATTAGATCATGTTAGCTTGATGGAGGCGCAGGACATGGCAGATTTTGAACGTGGGACTAAGGTTGCAGGCTTTCGCGGATATTTTCTAAAAGGAGATGGTGCGTTACTAGAGTTTGCAATTTGGCAATTAGCGCTAAAGCATTTCTTATCAAAAGGATTCACTCCGCTACATGTGCCATCTCTTGTACGTAAAGAAACTTTAATTGGTACTGGATATCTTCCTGGTGGTGAGGAAGATTTATATAAAACTCAGGATGATGATTATTTAGCAGGAACAGGTGAGGTGGCGACTATGGGATATCACATGGATGAAGTAATTGATTTATCAAAAGGTCCAGTGCAATTTTTAGCATTTTCTCCCTGTTTTAGACGTGAGGCGGGTGCACACGGAAAAGATGTAAAGGGTTTAATACGAGTTCATGAATTTTTCAAATGGGAACAGGTTATTCTTTGTGAAGCATCTCATGAAGAATCAGTTAAATGGCATGAATGGCTAAATAGAAATACTGAAGAGTTTATTGAACTACTAAATATCCCATACCACACAGTAGCAAACTGTGGCGGAGAGCTTGGACAAGGTCAAGTTAAAAAATACGACATAGAACTTTGGGTACCCGGTGAAAATAAATACCGTGAAATATCTTCAGCATCATATTTCCACGATTTCCAAACTCGCAGAGTAAATACTCGCTATAAGGATTCAGAAGGAAAACTTCGCTACACTCACTCACTCAATTCAACTGCGATTCCTACACCGCGCGTTATTGTTTCTATCGTGGAAAATTTTCAACAAGCAGACGGCACAATAAAAGTACCTGAAGCCCTAGTTCCGTATATAGGCAAAACAGTTTTAGGTAAACCATTTCGAACATAATCCATGAGAAAGAGGAGACGCATTCTTTGGGGAAAGGTGTTTCTTTACTTAACGAGTATATTATTAATTATTGGCATTTTCTATACATATTTTCGTACGGGTTTCCTAAAGATACATTCCTATGAATTTATTGGAGTAGAACGACAATACAGAGAACTTTTACAAGATAAATTTGTTGTATTTTCAAAACAAAAAATTTACAAAATATTACCCGGAAATAGAATTATCGGTTTTAATTACAAAAACATGAAAAATGAGATACTTTCAGTTTTACCGAATGCCTCGAATATTTCTATACAACCCAAATCCCTACATACTTTAAAAGTAGAAGTTACGTACTATGCTCCACTTTTTAAATTAGATGATGCACATGCTATTACTAAAGACGGGTTAATCTATGAAGAAATAAATGATATTAGTAAATTACCATTACTTTCTTTTGCAACTACAACAAAGCTGACACCAGAAATCCTGGCATCTATTTCAGGATTGGTTTCAAAAGTATCGGCAACTATTTTTGAAGTAAAAAGTATAAGTATAGACGAATTTAAGGATATTCATCTTATAGGAGATAATTTTGGTCGAAGTGAAGTTATTTTTTCTGCTACTTCTGACACTAAAAAAGTTTGGTCTAATCTGGTGAGTGCAATTGATACCGATCCACTTAAATCAAATTTAGAAAATAATAAGGATAGTTTAGAATACTTAGATGTTCGTTTTGGTAACAAAGTATTTTTCAAATTTACAAATGGTGTAAAGACCGATATAATGCCCGCCTATGCTAGCACAACTACGCAAGCTATTTCGCGCTAAATCTGAAGTGAAAAAGATTGTCATGAATCCAATTCGTGGCTTTTGGCAGACCCTTATTGATGAAAAGTTGTTGAAGGAAAAAACTCTTACTGTTTCAGCTCCAATGGCGGACGTTACAGATATTGCTTATCGAACCATGATTGCTAAATATTCTAAACCAAATGGACCAGACGTTATGTGGACTGAATTTGTCTCGGCAAATGGTTTGTGTAGTACAGGACGGGAAATCCTAAAGCGAGATCTAGAATTCACAGATATTGAGCGTCCAATAGTTGCTCAACTATTTACTAGTGACCCAAATAATATGAGAGAGGCCACAAAGCTATGTCGCGAACTCGGATTTGATGGAATAGATATAAACATGGGATGTCCGGATAAAGGAATAGAAAAACAGGGTGCCGGAGCTGCACATATAAAGGATTGGAAACAAGCTCAAGCTGTTATTCGTGCAGCCCAAGAAGGGGCCGGGGATTTACCAGTGTCTGTAAAAACTCGTATTGGTTATAACAAAATAGAATTTATGCAATGGATTCCAAAATTGCTAGAATGTAACATTCCAGTTATTACAGTTCACCTTCGCACTAGGAAAGAAATGTCTAAAGTTGATGCGCATTGGGACATTATGTCAGAAATCGTAAAACTTGTTCGTGATATGACAGGAGAAATAAAAGATGGGGGAACAATAATTTTAGGCAATGGGGATGTCGTAGACACTGACGACGGTAGGAGGAAGTGTAAAGAAACAGGATGTGATGGTGTGATGATTGGCAGGGGAATGTTTGGAGCGCCATGGATGTTTGATGAAGAAAAAGCAAGGGTAGGGAAAATTACAGAAGAGAAATTAAAAATACTTGTCGAACATACAAAACTCTTTGAAGAAAAATTAGGGGACATTAAAAACTTTGCGATTATGAAAAAACACTACAAGGCCTACGTAAATGGATTTGATGGTGCGAAAGAACTTCGTATGGAACTTATGGAGTGTAATAATTCAAAAGAGGTAGAAGAAAAGGTGAATTTATGGCTAAAAAGTCACGTGGTATAATTCTCCCATGAACAAGGTACACATCGCCCTATATCGTAAATATCGACCAGAAACTTTTGATGATGTAGTTGGTCAGGAACATATAGTTACATTACTGAAGAATTCAATAAAAAATAAGAAAATATCCCATGCGTACTTGTTCTGTGGAGGACGTGGAACTGGAAAGACTACGGTTGCTAGAATTGTCGCAAAAGAAATAGGATGTAATCCGGAAGACATTATCGAAATAGATGCGGCATCAAATAGAGGAATTGACGAAGTAAGAGAGCTTCGCGAAGCAGTACGTACCTCACCATTTTCTTCACCCTATAAAGTCTATATTGTTGATGAGGCCCACATGCTCACAAAAGAAGCAGCAAATGCATTGCTGAAAACTCTAGAAGAGCCACCAAGTCATGTAATTTTTATATTAGCGACTACTGATCCAGACAAACTTCCTCAAACAATTGTTTCTCGTTGTCAAAAAATTGAGTTTAAACAGCCTGACCACAAGTTACTTTCAGATAGAATTCTTCACGTAGCAAAAGAAGAGGGGAATACGCTAGAAAATGAGAGTGCCGAATTAATCGCGCGTCATGGCAAGGGATCATATCGTGACGCTCTCGGTATATTAGAGCAAGTCATCGGTATATCTGGTAAATCTATAAAACATACCGACGTAGTAAATCATTTAGGAACTCCACAAAAAGAAACTCTCATTTCACTTTTAGAATCAGTATGCAAAAAAGATGGAAAAGAAATAATTAAAAATATTAATTCATTGAAATTAGGGAACATTCAAGCGCTACGTGCGTATGATGAATTTATCGATGTTGTCCGCGAAGGTCTACTTGCTCGTGTAGAAGGGGTGAAAACAGGAGAATTAGGGCGTTTGGCCGCAGAACACCCTCACTCTATAGGCTCAAAACTGGTCCTAGAACTACTACAAAATCGTCACCTGCTCGAAGTATCAGAAACGCACGCCTGGACTGCATTTTTGGCAATTCTGTTCTCTTTTGTAGAAATTTAGTCAGGTATTAAAAAGAGAGCCATTATTACAGCACCTACCCAAGAAATAGTTGAAATTGCACCACTAATCATGAGGGGTATTTTTTCTTTTGTACTTAATGAAGCAAAAGTTTTCTCTGTTGATATTTTTGATAGTTTCCCAATTGCGAAACTATTTAAAAATAAAGCGAGAACAAATCCCATCTTTACATAAAACTGTGGGCGAGTAAGCAGAAATTCTCTCATTGGCCAAAAAAGTGTAAGTCCTGTGGCAATCATAAGTAATAATCCAATCCAAGTTCTGACGTGATATTTCTGTACTTTTTGGGCATCAAGGGTTTGTTCTTTTCCACGTATCCAATTGAATCCCATATGGTCAGCTAAAACAACATTCCAAGCGACAAATGTAAGTGAAATTAAATGAAGTGGTAAAAATATTTCTGACATGTTTATTGTTTCAATAAACCAATTTTAAATCTTGTAAGTATACCCATTTGTTTCTGCCCTCCGTGATGTTTGTTCATAAATTTTTCAGTTCCATCTATACCACAGATGGATAGTATGGAGCCCTTGCCACCTGGATGCATATTAATCCACATAGTTAAGTCATAAACTACACCACTTATCACACTGTAACAACTGCTTGCATCTTTATGTGTTGAGACTTGCATTATTGTGTATGTAGGACTTCCGGGAGTAGTTACATTTGTAGTTGTATCTGTCGTGGTGGTTGTAGTTCCTGTTGAATTAGGGGTTTCAGTAATGTAAGTTGTTGGAGCATATTTATTAAAATTGAAATAATACCAACCCGCACCAACCACAAGAATAATTCCCACAGCTGACAGAATGATAGAAGATATTTTCATAATGATTTTGATTATAGCATTTTATAGTACACTCAGTATTACGTATGTCGCGCCTGTTTTCTTCTCTTAGTAAATATCGAGAACACTCAACTACCATTATTTTCGTTGTCGGTTTATTTATCGATATGCTAATTTTACCGGATATAGATGATCCAAAAGCTAGGTATTTTGGTGCGGCTTATTTGTTAGGAATCGCAGCTTTAATAATGTTTCGTGAATGGTTGGTTTCGAGGAATACCGCAACTTTAACGGAACAAAGAATTTACGGATTTTCTACTTTTAGTATTGCGTGTCTTTCAGGTTCAGCCTTATCATTTATATGTATATTCGCGTTTAGAAGTGCTGCACTTTCTGTTAGTTGGCCATTGTTTTTATTACTAATAATATGCATATTGGCAAATGAGTTAGTTTCTAATCACAATTTTAGATTCACATTAGATGTAGGAGTTTTATATGTTGCATTATTATTTTACGTAATATTTAATTTACCACTTTTACTTAAAGAACAAAACGACATTGTTTTTGGTATTGCGGTAGGTATTACTGTCGGTATTTCGCTTCTATACACCTATTTTTTGCGTTTTATGTCAGATACTGCAAAATTCGAAGCCCCTAGAATATATGCTCTTGCTTTTGGAATACCGATGTTTGTAGGAATGCTTTATTTTTTAAATGTACTTCCAGCCGTTCCACTATCTTTAAAAACAAGTGGGATATATCACAACATAATACACACAAGTTCTGGAGAATTTATCGGTCAAGTAGAAAAAGATACCCGTTCATTTTCTAATCTTCGCCCCCCTATATATCATCTTACCAAAGAAGACCCAGGGGTTTATTTCTTCAGTGCAGTTGATGCCCCGGCAGAACTTTCGGCCCCGATTTCTCATGTCTGGGAATACTATGATGGTAAATCAAGCAAATGGATTCCTTCCTCAACAATTTCATTTACTTTAGAAGGTGGGCGAAATGATGGTTATAGAGCGTACTCAATCAAAGAAAACATAACAGAAGGTCTCTGGAGGGTAACGGTAAATGTCGATGGTAATCGAGTTGTTGGTCGATTAAAATTTGAAGTAGTTAACGCAAACAAGACTTTGACCTCTGAAGTTAAAATCTAACCTCGTATAGAATAAAATAATAGTGACGACTAGAAGTTTGAACTAAACCATTATAAGAAAGTAAAAGTACGTCTAACTTTAAGAATTAAACCTGTATAAGCTTTCCATTTTCTATCTTAAAATATTTTGATATAGCGTTGTTTGGTTCTGAAGTCATAGGAGCTCCTGGATCTCTGTCAGCATAATTAACAACGATTGTTTCGTCTGTAAATTCAGTAGTCTGGGGAGCAATTCTATCTCCTATCAGGATAGTATTAGTTCCTACTAGTTTTCCAGACTTATTAAGAGCCACAACTAAATAATAAAAAGTTCCACTACCGCCATTACTTTGTGTGATAAGAAAAGCTGAGTCTGTGTTTCCATCACCATCAAAATCATCACTTACTTCATTTCCGAAATATTTTGTTGTTATTTTTGACGAGAACCCAGGAGACGTAGTTGATTCTGAAATACCATTTACCAATGTAACTGATATTCCTTCAACAATATAAGTAAGATTTTTTAAATCCTGCTTACCAGAATTTACTTGATTTGGAGAACTTGGCGCCTGTGTACGGTTATAAAGAAAAATAAATATCAATACTAATACCGCTATCGAAAAAATTAATTTTATTTTCATATCCTATAATTATAGCAGATTTTTAGTACTAATTGCCAAATTTATATCCAACCCAGATTCCCAAAAACCCCCCTATTGCTGTCAGAAAAACGCCCGAAAGAGAAAATATACCAGCACCCCACAAATTAGGAATGAATCCTCCTATGGTTCCGCCTATAAACATTCCCCACCATATTGCTGTTTTTCTTTCCATTTGAAAATAGTATATATCGATATTTTGTTTGACACTAAAAATTAAATGAACTAAAGTTTAGAATAATTGCACACCATACCAAAGAGAAAGGAGAACCGAAATGGGCAAGCCTGGGAAAAACCCGCATCTTTTCAACATATCAGGTGGAAGCAAAAAAGGAAGGTGTTTCCATCGCGATCACAGGACGGGATATCCAGCCTATGACGAACGCTACGACTACGTCGGCGAATTCAATTACGTCGGAGACGGGGAGTACCTTGCCGCAGCTCGTCGCGGAAAGCAATGGTTCCACATCACCCCGAAAGGTAAACCTGCCTATCGAATGCGGTTCACCAACGTAAATGACTTCGGTCTCGTTTTTGGCCAACGCGTAGCGATGGGAACAAGATCTCAGGGAAAAAACCCACTCCTTTGGATACCGATAAACAAAGATGGAAGACCTGCGCGATTTCTGGCGTAAACCAAGGTGAGTCGAAAATGCAAAACCGCCCTCGAAGTGAGGAGCGGTTTTTTGTCTTATAAAAGATTAATTATGAGAGGTGGACAGAGACTAACTTTGTCATCTCAAACATGTTAACTGTTTTCTTTCCTCCGAAAACTTTCTTTAGATGCTCGTCAGCATTTATGTTTCGCTTGTTAGTAGGATCCTGAAGATTGTGCTTCTTGATATAAACCCACAACTTCTTAACAACCTCTGAACGAGGCATAGGACCTGCACCGACAACAGCGGCAAGATCAGAACTTATCTTCATAGGCTTCATAAAAGCTGAATTTGTTTTTGGCATATTTTTTTGATTATAAGGGTAGTATACCGCTTCTGCTTCATTTGTGAAGCTTTTTGGTAGGGGTTTATCCTCATGTCATTTATTACAATCTTTTAAGAATTATGTCAATGTTTTATTTATTTTTTAAATAAATACAAATTTATTAATTTTTTAATAAAAAATACTATCCATATTTTCCGCTGTTATTTCCATAATTTAGTTTTTATTAATTCGTTATTTAATCTATACTGTTCTTTAAAGTGTAGTTCCACTTCTTTTATAAACATGCAGAATTTATAAAAGATTATTTAATAAAATAAAATTATGATATCTATAAACAAATTTTCAGGGAAAGTAACAATGCCTACGATTTTACTTTCCGTATTTCTTTTGGCTAGTACAGCTTATGCTGCAACTACCATAAGTTTAAACATCGATACTGGTGGTACATTAAATGTTACTGGTGCTTCTACTTTGACGAGAGCATCAACTACGCAACTCTCTGCCTCAACTGGAATATTTGGTGCAGCTGGAGTGTTTACTGGAACCCTTGATGTACAGGGTAAAATAACAGGAACTACGGCTTCTACCACTCAACTTTCTGCCTCTACTGGCGCATTCTTTGCTAACGCATATGATGCCGGGACACTTGATGTAATCGGTAAAACAACACTTGCTAATGCATCTACTACAGCAATCTCAGGAAATCTATTCTCTACTAATGCATGGGTTACTACGCTTAGTGGAACCACAGAAACATTTACAAATTCATCTTCAACAAATCTAACATTGGGAATTAACTCTTCTGCTACTGGTCGTCTATATTTTGCAAATGCATCAAACAATTTTACAACTCAACTAGTTTCTTCTTCTACTCAAGCATCAAGTATTACCCTTACTCTTCCACCAGATACTGGGACAGTGGGTCAATAGTTATAGCAATGCAAGATTTTCTAGAGAAAAAAGGATTCTTACCAAAAAGCCAACCTAAAGGTGAATTCGGTCTCTTAACTAAAACTGCCTTGATGAAATACCAAAAAAGCATAGGAATTACTCCTAGTGGAATCTTTAGCCCTGAAACTCGAAACTACATAAACTCACACGACTAGCTAAGACTTTTTCTCTCTGTTCTTTATACTTAGTTTTATATCTTTTGGGGTCTCTTTCAAATTACTTGTAGCATTTGCTCTGGAGTTAGATTGCCAGCATGCTCCACTCTTTTTTTTATACTTTTTCCAAAATCAATGGGAGACATCCCAGGTATTTTTTTCTCCCCGTGATAATCATCATCTATTACTTTAGAAACAGCTTTAGCTACTAATTGATCATGTGATAATACTTTCCCATCTGGGAATTTTATATCAAATCCCATTTCAGGTCTTCCAAAACGGTCTATCATTAATAGTAGTTTTTCCAGCTCTTCTGTAACTATTTTTCGCACTTCATCTCCAGCTTTTTCGTCACTTACATAAAATACAACACTATCTAAATCATCAAGAAGATCAATTAAATTTGTTTTAAATTTCATAGAAATACTCCAACCATTTATTTTGGCTAAATCTTGTAATCGAGAATAAGCCAAAATCAAAGCCTCATAAAATTTTGATACTTCTAGAAGAATTTTGTTGGGATCAATACTAGTTGGCGCAAAAGTAAAATATTCTTTGTTACGTATTCGCACTGTTTCATCACCAATTATTTCTTCTTTCCAAAAATTAGGTTCAATATATGCGTTACTTATCTCTGTCCATCCTTTGTCACGTATCATACGACAACTCGATTCCTCTTGAAAAATATCAAATACGTCTCCTGTTATCTGTCCAAATACAGTAGTGTGTCCAGGCTTAAATATCTTCTGCATATAATCCAACTGATCTTTTGACAATTTTTTTTGCAAATAATTATGAATAAACTTCTCTACAAATATTCTAAAAGTTTTCTTCTCTTCTGGTTGAGCGTATGTATTTTTTATAAAATCTAAAATTAGACGGCCGTATTCGGCAGTGCGTTTATCTGTGATTATAGCCTTACTCTCTAAAACTGGTGGACGATTTTGAGTAGGGGGGAGCATGGGGTAAGTATAACTTAAAAAATTAATACTCGAAACAGCGCCTTAATAAAAATGCTTATCTATATCCTCTTTTTGAAAAATCTATAAATCCCCACAGAGCTAAAAGAAATGTTACGGATAAAACTGTTAAAAACTGAACTGCAATAAAAGGTTTTCCCAAGAAATAATGTATATATGCTCCAAGAGAGAATCCTAGCAGTCCGAATACTATGTCCATATACACATTAGCCGAGGGTTCTATTATTTTAATTAACCATTCAAATCCTTCCCACATTAAAAGTAAAACAGTGGAAATAAGTAGCGCTGACAAAAATGTGTATCCAAATTTATAAAAAATTTCTGCTAATAAAAAACCAGATAGAAAATGCACAATAGACCACGTATCCATATATTTTCCATGTTTCCAAATATTCATGGGTGAATTATAACATCTTATAGTTTTTTTGAGGCCCGGGGATGCTTTTTATTTTGAAAAACTTAATCACAAAAAGAAAAACCAAGGAAGAAACTGTACAAAGAATTCCAAACCCAATTATGTAAACAAACGCAATTACTGGACCTGCTATGGTTGTAGAAATACTTTGTAAGTGTGATATTTTGTACAGAAAGTAAAGAGTAACACCTATTGACCCAAGTACAAAAACAAGAAAATGATATTTAATTATACCGAGTACTTTCATTTATTGAGTATATCAATTATCTTGAAACTAGGGCTGGGGCTGTGGGACGAAGTTGGAACAATTTTGAAACAAGAAACTGCCTCCTCCGTTTCTTGAGGTGCAGTTTTTGGAATGAAGTGCTGAGACCACCTTGCAATTCAAAAAAATAAAATTTGTTCGAACTCCATGAATGGCGCAAGAGATTGTGCCATTTTTTTCTGCTACGAGCTGGGGCTGTGGGACGATGTTGGAACAAGTTTACAACAAGAAACCGCCCTCCAACGGTTTTGTTGAAAGGCGGTAATCGGTCACCGCAGTGGCTTCTGCAAGCTGTGGAATTGATGCACTATCGTTGCGTCCTCGGCGATCTTCTTGAAGAGTTCAGTGAGAGAAAGTGTCGGTCTGGCCGAGGCTTCAGCAAAGGCATGCTTGAGTACCTGCTTCATGTCAGCCTTCATTGCTTCAGGGTTGGCATCGCACTTGTCGAACTGGGCGATTTGGTCAATCACTT
>CALRDS010000019.1 GCA_943354975.1 Candidatus Nomurabacteria bacterium
TAGCGTGGGGAAAAGATTTTTTTGATTATATAAATAATTTAGAAACTCACAAAAAATAGTTTTAATGAAATGCACTTTAATTTATTTGTGATTGATTCCCATTGAAAGTTAAAAAGACCGTACACTGCACTTGACGATTTACAAGATCCATATACAATACCTATACATTATTATTGACAAATTTAAAAACTCAAGGTAGATTAAAAGCACCTAGGAAAAAGAGGAGAAAGAGATGTCTCAGACCCAAGAAAATACCACCACCAAAGATTCAACAACGGAACAGCTCGATGGTCATCAGGCCAATCATGGCCCCTACGGTGGTACAAATATCCGGTACTGCATCCACTGTTCACGTGTCTGGAGAAGTTGGCTTCCGGGAGAAGTTTGCTCTAAGGTAAAGTAGACGATGTCTCTCATTTCATCTCCACTTACAACACCCTGCGTAGTCTAGTACTACGCAGATTTTTATTTAAACAACTCCATAAACTTCACTGGATCAACAGATACATCATTTATACGAACAGTTAAATGAAGATGCGGGCTTTCTGCGTATCCAGTTTTGCCACTTAATCCAATCACTTGTCCGAGTTTAACTAAATTTCCAACTGCAACATTTATTTTTGATAAATGCATATAAAAAGTCATCACACCTAATCCGTGGTCCACAACAATAGTTTTTCCATAATTTCTATACGTCTTTGCAACCCGTACAACCCCTTGATTCATTGAATAAACCTTGGTCCCCTCCTCGGCTCGAAAATCTGTCCCCTTATGTGCAATTGTATACGAACCTGTTTGACGAATATATCCATAGTCATCTGTCACTACAGGATTGGATACTGGATATCTAAAAGCTTCTCTCCAAAAAGATTTAGTGCCTGTGCGGAGATTGAGTAAACTTAAATTCTCTATTGCCAAAGTATCAATCAACTTTTTCTGACTACTTGCGGTATTCCCTCCTAACTTTTTAGGTATATCAAGTGGTGCTTCGATTCTTTTACGAGATTCAATATTAATCTCTTTCGTAATAACACTATTATTACTTAATTTCGTAGTTATAATATAACTCCCTGGTTTTTTATTTATATCTACTCCATACATAGCATATACAATACCATTGTATAAAAACGGTTTAAGTTCAGAGTTGCCTAATCTAAGGCTTTTTATTTTAGAAATATCATCTACTTCGTTTATAGTAATCATTATCGGATCTCCTTGAATAATCTGATCTGGTTTTATAGAAATAGAAATATCTTCTGCATTTAAGACAGAAAAGGAAGAAGAAATTATTCCAAAAAAGATAATATTTAGAAGGCACTTATTCATTGCCTTTTAAGTATACAGATAAATCGACCATAGCAGAATTATAGTGTTATAATATAGAGACACTCTTAATTTTATGAAAAAAATAATCACCTCAATAATATTTGGTTCTATATTTACATTATCAACCCCTGTTTTTGCATATGATATATCAACATTTAATATATTTGATAAAATAAAGGAAATTAATTCTCAAACTATAGGATTTATCACTTTATCTGCACCGGTTTGGGCACTCGATTCTATTAAACCACCATCTCTAGTCGAAACTGTAAGACAATTACAAGCGCAAGTAAAATCACAACAAGAGCAAATAGCAAAACTGACAACTGATCTAGAATCTGCAAGGAAGGAAGCCTCTGACACAAAAGAAGAACTGGCAAAGATATCTTCTGTTAAAGCTGATGCCAAAAAAACTACAGCAACTAGCACACCATCTAAGTCAGAAATTAAGACACCAATAATCCCTCCACCAATTAGAACTGATTTAAACAGAGGAACTACGACCATAAGAGCAACTTCGACTAAACCTGTAGTAAATACCCAAGTCTCTGCTCCAACACCATCAAATGTAGTCGTCGCTATAAAAAACTTTTCATTTTCTCCAACCTTGATTACAGTAAAACCTGGTACAAAAATTACTTGGGTAAATAATGACAGTGCACCCCACACCGTAACAGCTGATACAGGAGGCTTGATAAACTCACCGACGCTTTCACCCGGTGGAACATACAGCGTGACACTGACTACGGCCGGAGCAGTAAGTTATCACTGTGCATTCCACGGTATGATGAAGGGAACAATCATGGTCGCAAATTAATTTAAACTAACTTTATAATATGAGTAAAAAAAGAAAGGCTATTTCGATTGTAATAGTAATTGCAATTATTGGTGGCTTTTATTTTTACTTCATCCAAAAAAATAAAGAATACTTGGCTATAAATACTTTTCAAGAGTGTGTAAACGCAGGTTACGGAATAATGGAAACATACCCCGAAAGATGTAGAGCCGGTGCACATATATTTATAAATGGAGACCAAAAGGCACTTGATACACCAGTTACGATTGCACCAGTCGGAAAAGAAAGCTTGATTAAGGTAGATGATATACAAGAAAATCAGTTAATCAAAAGTCCACTAGTGATAAATGGTTCTGCGATTGGAACTTGGTACTTTGAAGCCTCTTTCCCGATTGAATTGCTAGATGGAAATGGAAAACAAATATTTGCAGGTCCGGTACAAGCAAAAGGAGACTGGATGACAACTGATTTCGTCCCCTTTTCTGTAGTTGTAACTTTTGATAGACCTTTTACATCTAAAGGAACCCTAATACTACATAAAAATAATCCAAGCGGAGAACCCTCTCGCGATGACTCTCTTGTGATTCCTGTGCGTTTTATATAAATAAAGATACACTTAACAAATATGAACGATAATGACTAATATTAAAAAGACTTTTCATTTATTGCTTGGGACTATTTTTATAATCATAGGATTATGTGGTTTGATTCTACCTATTTTAAATGGGACATTATTTCTTTTACTAGGTTTAATACTTATCTCTTTTGAAATTCCATGTATTGAAATAAATATAAACAAATACGCTAGTAAAAATCAATACGTAAATACTTGGTATAAAAAATTAGATGCTTGGATGAGAAAGATTTTTGGGAAATAAAACTATATAAAAAGAAAAACACCGCGTTACGCGGTATTTTTTCTGGAAACATCTCTACTATTAGCGAGGCCAGACCATCTTCACAGCAGACAAGCCTACTAGAACGTAGACGATTGCCTCTAGCTGAGAAACACTGCCTAGAATCATGTGAACGACATTCCAGTCACTTCCCATGAGCATGCCGAGACCTACCAGACCCCAGTTAATGCCTCCTATTACTACCAAGACACGAGTTACTTGTGAAAGCATATATGTTTTTATTGTTAAAACCCGCAGGAATCTCCGACAGGTGATCCTGTTACTACTAAGTGTAGCGAGCCCGTAGTAGGTTGCCAGTGGATAAGTCCAAATGTGAAAACTATATTAAGATAACTATTCTTGCTTAGCAAACACTGGCTTCTTTATATCCTTGTATATATTTCTATCAAATGAAATCTTAGCCAGCGTGGTAGAGCTAACTGATTGTACAAATAATGTAGAAGTGGTTGTAGTAGATTCTTCTCCTTCTCCGGAAGTCTTATTAAAAGACATCAAAATAGTATTTCTTCCGCCTATGGACCACTGACCCTTTTCTATATCATTTGAAATCTCTATACCTTCATTATTATTTGTACTCATCTCTACACTTCCATCAGATAAAATATTGAGTGTTCTTTCGCTCTGGCAACCAGATACCCTATCACAAAAATAGCGTCCTAAAATGTTTTCCGCGGTAGGAATAAAATCTGTTTGAACAGATTTTTCTTCAAGAAGTGTCCCGCTTATCATGGACTTATCATCTGACTTTGTTATGTAATACCCACCACCTAATAATAGCGCGAAAAGTATTCCGAGTACTGCGATTTGATACATATTTTAAAGTATAGCATCAGATTTTTCTTTTGCTTTTACAAATGGGAGTGGTTGTTGGTTTTTTACAGTAATTCCTGCAGCATCGTGATGTCCTCCTCCTCCGTATTTTTCTGCAATCTTGGATACGTCTATACTTCCATCTCCCCTAAGAGAAACTTTCAGTTCATCCAATTCGAACCTGTAGACAATTGAAAATGGCCCTTTCATTTCAGCGAGTTTATGTCCCAATTGACTACGAATAAAAGACGGCGCGTTGCAGGCATAAACTTCATAATTTTCAAATGATACTAGGATTGCTTTTTCAATATGTTCATTTACCAGCTTATCAAAGTTCGTAGTAAACAATTTCCCTATCTCGACAATCTTATCTTTATTATTTTCTAACAAATCCTGTATTGAATCAAAGTTTGCGAAAGTAAGCTCCTGATTATAGATGTATTCTTCCACCTCTCTCCATTGGGGAAGCTTGTGACTCCACAAATCGCCGTCTGAAATATATTCGATTAATTCTGGAACTGCGGTGTCAGGATGGAAATACTCCCAGGCAAGCTTTGCTCCTGACTTATTAAGTTCAAATACATACCCTGGAACACTCTTTACAGTATCTTTGCTACTAATATGATGATCAATAATCACTAGCTTGTTATTATTTTTCTGTAATTCTTCTGTTACTTCTTTTGAGAAACAGAAATCTGCTACGTAGAGTTCTTTACCAATTACTCCCCCGGGATACACATCTCTATCAAACCCGGGAATGTAAGACGCCGTGTCTCCGAATTTTTTCCAGGCAGTCCACGCAGCACCAAAACCGTCACTGCAGTGGCCGTGATATATGACAACAATATCTTTGAGTGATTCCATAATGAGAATAACTATAACACATATGTGACGTGCGGAGAAAAATGTGTTACTATAATCCCTATCGCCCAGAGGGCAATTTTAATTTATGGCCGTAGAAAAACAAATTCCAAGTGGAGGAGAATCAGTACTTCGTTTTGAAGATGTGACTTTTCACTATACAGAAAATAAGCCTATTTTACAGGAGGCTAATTTCGTCATTCGTAAAGGATCTAAACTTACTCTCATGGGACAAAATGGTTCTGGGAAGTCCACCCTCTTTTCCCTCATCACCGGCGAAAGAAAAATAGACGAAGGTCGTATCGTCATTGGACCTGATTTACATATCGCAATAGCAAAACAATTTATTCCCCACACACAGTGGGATATGGCAGTGCGAGAATTTTTAGAATTACCCTTTAAAGAAAAGATTTACGATATAGACAAGCGTGCAAAGAAGATATTTTCTGCGGTTGAACTTTCTGTCTCGTTGGACTTTCCTATTAAACAACTCTCTGGTGGTCAAAAAGGAAGACTACTAATCGCTCAGGCCCTCATTCAAGACCCAGATATTCTATTATTAGACGAACCAACGAACAACTTAGATAAAGCTGGTATAAAATTACTCACCGAGTTTATGCAAGAATACACCGGAACTGTAATAGTTATTTCTCATGATGAAGCATTCCTAAACTCATTTACTCACGGAGTTATTTATATCAACCCACAAAACTATCAAGTAGAACAATACGTCGGAAACTATTACAAAGTAGTAGCAGATATCAAAGATCGCATAGAACGTGAACAAAGAGCAAACGCTCAGCTTGAAAAAGAAATTCAAGGAAACAAAGACAAAGTAAACTTTTTCGCACACAAAGGAGGAAAGATGCGTAAACTTGCTGCAAAGTTAAAAGACGAAGTAGAAGAACTCGAGGACAGCAAAGTCGAGGTTCGTAAAGAAGATAGAACCATCAAACCTTTTACCATCAAATGCCAAGAAGAAATCGGCAGTGTGATTGTGAAATTTGAAAAAGTAGAAGTTCTTCATGATGGGAAACCGGTAAAAAGAAATGTCGAGATAGAACTTCGTAAAGGAGATAAGCTTCACATAATCGGACCAAATGGAATCGGCAAAACTACGTTACTTGAAAAAATAGCCAAGCGAATTGAAAAAGGTGTAGAAGTAGCTGAAGGTATAACTATTGGATATTATAGACAAGATTTTTCTACACTGGACTTTAATAAGTCTGCATACCAAGAACTCGCGCATGTGTTGAAAAAGCTCGATGACCACTTACTGCGCTCAACTGCAGCAAGTATGTTACTCGGCGGTGAACAACTCGCTTCAAAAATTGGATTATTGTCTGAAGGTCAGAAGGGTTTGCTAATGTTTGCATATTTAAGACTGCTACAACCTGGGCTTTTAATTTTAGATGAACCAACGAATCATATAAACTTCCGCCACATACCTGTAATTGCTGAAGCACTTAGAAAATATGAAGGTCCGATGATTGTGGTTTCTCACGTGCACGAATTCGTAAAAGATATTGGAATTACTCAAACACTTGACCTAGGGAAATTATAAAAAAGAAAAATAGCGTAACTTTGACAAATACATAAAAAAGAGGTATTATTTAGATGAATTCTAACTCAAACAGGAGCAGGAAATGAAAAAGATTCTAAAATTTGTAGTAATTTTTTTAGCCACCACTCTAATTGGTGTCAGCTCCAGTGTGGGTGCAGCAGAAAAGAAGGACTGCTACCACCAATTTGAAACTGGTTGGAACGAAGTAGTCGCCACCAATGTTTCAGTCCATTATTTGGGTTTTCATAAAAAGATTCAGAAAATCCAAAAAGAAAAAAATGGTACCTGGGTGACAGTCACATTCGATGAGATCATAAAAGAAGGATTCGGCGAAGGAAAACTGAACTCATCGGAGAAAAAAGAAAAATTCAATCTTTTTACTGACACTTCCTTTGAAGGATTTGTCTGTGCGGATTTCAGAGGCCCGCCAATTCCGGAAAAGGCAATAGGTCAATTCGACCTTCCGCCTCGTCCAGGTGAAAAATTGGGGAAATAAGATGCCCGTGTCAGCCATATTAATAATTTGGCAGACACGGGATTTTTTTGTATATACATTATTCACTATTTTATTTTCAATAAGAAATAATGTATGCGACTGTTATTATCTATAGAATTTCTAGGGGTGTTCTCAAGGGAGTGAGCCATAATTGAGCTATTGACATTTATTTTCATATATGATATAATCACATATGATATGGTGGCATTCGCTACCATTTGTTTTCTGAAAAAAAGGAAATAAAAAATGAAAAAAATTTTGTTTTTTGTCGTTGCAATCTTGGAATTGGGATTTTCAATCCCGACTCTCGCAGTAGGAAGTGAGTTCCGGCAGCCTCCGGAAATTCCACAAAATACCACTACATTCCAACCATCCCTTGTTGAGGGGTGGAATCTGCTGGCGAATCCACTAGCAACCCCGATTGATCTGGTGGCTGTATTCGGGTCACCAGAAAAAAAGACTCCCGCGACGGATGCAGTAATGTCCATCTGGGTGTGGAATAGTACAACATCCAAGTGGGGATTTTACTCCCCACAGATGTCGGAAGAGAAAAACAAAAAAAATACCGACATGAAGGGGCTCGATTTTGTAAAAGAGATCGAACCCGGTGAGGGCTTCTGGGTGAGTGCTCAGTGGAGCATTAAACTCGAAGAGCAGAGTGGTGTGCGGGACAATCTTTACAAGGTTACCGCACTAAACTCTGGTTGGTATCTTCGGGGAATTTCCGAAGTTATCACCCCAAAAAAATTCAACAACAAAGTCGGATTCCCATCGGAGGTCCCACCCAGCAAAGAAACTGGACTTGCAAAAGAAAATTTGTTTGCAAGTAAAGTAAAGAGCATCTGGGTGTGGAACACTGCAACTTCCAAGTGGGCGTTCTACGCTCCGGAGTTGGAGGCAGCCGGTGGAGACGTTGCAAAAGTCTACATCGAAAAAAATCAGTTCCTTGATGGAACTGACTGGGAGATAAATCCCGGGGAAGGTTTTTGGCTGAATTGGCTAGACAAGCCGAGAACCTTAAGCTATAAAAAGGATTAGTAGGGCTAAAACCCTACCGGCCCAAGAACGCAGATCTGTAATTAGAACTGCGTTTTTTATTTTCTATATAAATTAATATAAATTTTCTTTTGACCCACTTGTGGACTTTTGGCACATTATGTGTTAGTATACCCACCAGTAAGCAACTCCATGTTTCTACGGTTTACACTTGTAAGAATGTGCGCTCGGGGCTTACGGTTAATAATTAGTTTCCAAAAATAAATGAATTCAAAACTATACGTAGGTGGTATTCCTTATTCTTCTACAAATGATGACCTTAAGGCATATTTCAGCCCAGCTGGAACTGTCGTATCGGCTCAAATAATCATCGACAAGATGACAAATCGTTCAAAAGGCTTCGGCTTCGTTGAAATGTCATCTGATGAGGAAGCAACAAAGGCTATCACTATGTTCCACGATCAGGAATTCCAAGGACGAAGACTTACAGTTAATGTAGCTCGCCCATTGGCTCCTCGTGAGGACCGCCCTCGTCGCGCATTCTAATCTCGATTAGAATAGGCGAATAAATAACCGCCCCGTAAGGGGCGGTTATTTATTTGTATCTACTTTACAAACCTTATGAACTTTTGACTTTATAAACTAACTCCCTACCCAACCTTTTTTCTCAAGTGCTACACGTGCGGCGACTGTTTCACCTTCTTGTTTACTTTTTCCCTCCCCTTCGCCGATTAATTCATCTCCAAAATAAATTCCAACTTTGAATATCTTGTCATGGTCTGGTCCCTCTTCACTTAATACTTTATATGAAGGAGTAACGCCGAATAGTTCTTGAGATTTTTCTTGAACGAAACTCTTTGCATCACGATAAAGTCCTTTGCGTACTATTTCATCTGTTTTAACTAACAAAGTTCTGGATACATATTCTTTCGTAGCATCATATCCTTGGTCTAAATAAAGTGCGCCAACTAGTGCTTCATACGCATCCGCTAATATCGAAGAGCGAGCACGCAGTACATCCTTTGCTTCCCCTTTTGAAAGCTTCATCATGTCGTTGAAATGTAGCGCACCTGCCACCTCTCCTAAAGTAACTGCATTAACGAGTGCTGAACGATACGCCGTTAAATCTCCTTCATTATGATTTGGATATTCACTATATAAATATTCTGTAGCTATGAGTTCAAGGACTGCGTCTCCTAGAAATTCCAGACGTTCATTGTGTTCCAATCCACTACGTGGACTTTCATTTATAAAACTACGATGAATAAATGCCTGCTCGAGTAGTGAGTCGTTTTTAAAATGTAAACTATTATGCTTTTTGAATTCATCTAATATCATGTTTGGCTCAAATTTCTAATTAACCTAATTTCTAAGGTCTAATAAAATAATTCCTTCATTATAGCCTTTCTCGAGCTTTTTTAATAATTGTAGTAAAAATCAGGTTTAGTTCGTGAGATTCTTGTAGCAACTTCATCGCTTCATTTTTATGTTCTTCACAGGCAACTGAAACCATGCGTAAAAAATGTTTACTTTCTTTTGCCTCTTTATTAGCAATAGCCATTTTATGTATAAAGTCTTTATTGCTCTCAGAACAATCTGCTTCACAATAATTTGCTCCAATACTTGTAGCTGCCCCAACTAATTGTGGAATGATACGTTTGGTAATATCATTATGGGGAAGTTTTTTAACAAACATTATTACATTCTCACCAAATATTCCAGTTCTTTCTTCAATATCATATTTTTTGTCACTGTTCATATTAGAAATTAGGTTAATTAGACCTTAGATCTTTGAATTTTAAATGATTCAATCGCTTTATCTATTAGCGGACGTATATCATCATAGATTCGTAGACCTTTAACTTCTTTTGATTCGAACCATTTCGCATCATCTAGTCCTCCCTTTTTTTCAAGAACAAGTGGGGTGTATTCTGTGGTGACTAGATAATAGTTCACATGTTTTACTACTTTTCCTTCTGTCGGCTTATTAGCAATATACTCGTTCTCGCCTAATTTTTCAAATACCTTTACAGAAACCCCTATTTCTTTTTTAAGTTCTCTTACTACCCCTTCTTTTTCTACTTCGTCTAAACTTATGTGACCTTTTGGTAAAGTCCAATATCCAAATACATCATGTACTAGACCTACGTAGAGTTTATTTTCATGATGCGCACATACTACACCGCCTGCGAGTAATTCACGCTTACTACCATTCATGTGATCTGACTTTGTCTTTGTAGTCTGTTCTTTTTCTGGTTCACCTATTTCTTTATATATCGCACCGAGTACTCCGTTTATAAATCTTCCAGATGTCTCTCCGCCAAAAGTCTTTGCCAGTTCGATAGCTTCATCTATCGCCACCTTCGGTGGAACTTGTGCACGGTCACCAAAAAGAAGCTCGACTAGTCCAATGCGTAAAATATTTCTGTCTACCATACCGATTTTCTCTAGTGGCCAGTCAGGCGCTGCACGCACGATAATATCATCTATCGTGATGCGACGAGACAACACACTTTTTACAAGTTCTTTTGTAAATGAAATATCTTTTACTCCCTCGCCTGACTCATCACGATTACGAATGATTATCGGTTCGACAGAATCAATAGGCGTCGAAAGTTCACTCTTCATATCTAGTTCAAAGAGTGTTTGTAATGCGAGTGTTCGTGCTATGTGACGTGTACTCATGGTTTTTTAATTTTCAATTTTCAAAAGAACAGATTAATCTAAAGTGTGTTTACTTTGCCTTTGCTTTAACAGCTTTTGTTTTAATTTGTAATACCTTCTTTCCTCGATAAAATCCACATGCATCGCACACGTTATGAGGCGCTTTCATGGCTCCACAGTTTTTGCATGCAGAAATATTCAATGCTTTTAATGCGTGGTGGCTTCGGCGATTTGCCGTATGCGCACGGGTGTGTCTCATTCGTACTACCATAATCTGTATATTATATACTGTTTAAGGTTTTTTGGCAATCCATCAACTAATAATATACGATAAAATCCTTAAATACACAGGTCCGACCTGTGTATTTAAGGATTGTTATATACCCATGATAATATTTCCGAAATCATCTTACTTTTGTCAGAAAAATACTTCGGAAATAATTTTTGTTGTAATATGCGACACTGCCCTCTATTAATTCCTAAATAATCTAAATAACTAGAATATTTATATGTATTAAGAAAATCCATGACTTTCTTTCTTTTAAAATTCTTATGCTCTTTCCATTTTGGATCTAAGATTTTGAGAGGATTCAAGTGAATATAAGAAAAGAGATATTTTAAATATCTATCATTGGGTACATGGCGCGACTTAAATCTTCCTTCAAATAGTCCTCCGGTCCGCTCATATTTTTTATTGTAGTACATAGCGTATGCGGTCGAAAGCTTTTGCATAAACTTACTTATTCCATTTTCTGTGGTTTGTGTAAGAAGAATGTGAAAATGATTAGGCATTAAACAATATGAACCTATCGCAATGAGAGGATTATCCTGACTCTTCTCGAATAAATCATCTGGCATATCTCTAAATTTTATATTCCTTTTTGTGTTCATTGCAAAAAGCAAATTTTGAAAATAATTATAGTCAGATATTTCATTGAAAATAAGTTGTTTACTATTTCCTCTATTGTAAATGTGGTAATATTCACCTTCGATTAATTTTATCTTGCGACTGGACATATGGTAATTATACCAATAAATTTTATATACACAGGTCTGACCTGTGTATT
>CALRDS010000020.1 GCA_943354975.1 Candidatus Nomurabacteria bacterium
TTAAACGCCCTCTTCGCTTCTCTTTCCGTCAATTCAAAATCCGATCCATCATGAGCAATTCTATTTCTAATGTTATGAGCATCCCAGGCTAATTGTATTGTCTTGAAACTTGCACCCTTAAGCATTTCACTAACAGTACTTCCTTCATATCCTTTTGTTTTCAAAACTTCTTCAAGCATATTATCTGCCTCTATTATTCCTATTCTCCATAATGCCTCGCTTTCACTGCTCATATACCCTTGTATAATCGCAAATCTTGGATGATCCATGAAGTCCATAGGTGTCGGTGGAGCAGATGGAGCGTCTATGTGAACTGGAAGATTGTGAATTCCGGCCGGCATTTCTACAACATTTCCATCAGAAATAATATGCATATCGTTTTTATTTTTTTCACTATCATAAAAATGGTGCTCATAGTGATCCAAGGATGACATAAACTCTAGGAACCACCTCATTGCTGAATAAATTAAAATCACCAAAGTAACAATGAGCACAATAGATAGCATTTGAACGAATAATCCAAGAACTGGATTATTCACTGATATAAAAAGTCCGTCCGTTGCTTTTGAAATATCAAGCATCGGAAGTTGGCTGATATTATTTGGATCAAGCGGGTATGTATCCATACTGTCCGGTATTCCATCTCCATCAGTATCTTTTTTATGAATATCCATTCCTAAAATATTCTCTATTCTGTCACTTACTCCATCACCGTCAGTGTCAGGTCCGATAGAAGAGACACTCTGGTCAAGCTGCGCTTCATCTCTACCATCAATTACACTATCGCGGTCCGTATCATTATTAAGCGGTTCAGTGCCTGAGGTAATTTCTTGACCATCTAATACTCCATCCCTATCTGAATCAGCATTGTCTGGATCAGTACCATGAGAAGATTCATAACTGTCCGGTATGCCATCACCATCACCATCCTTTGGGCCAATACCAAAAATATCTCGCAAATGATCCGTAAAAGTGTAATCCTCTTGGTAACGCTCCTTTAACTGTGATGATGTTAGGTTCTGAGAGTCATACGGACTAGCATCAGACACGTCTGGTGTCCCATCATTATCACTATCAATTAGTTTAAAACCAAGTTTTTCTAGCATTCTCTGCCACAGTGAAAGATGAACATCAGACGGTGGCACGATTGCATCTTTAGCTGCTAAATAATCATCAAACCAACCCCTATCACGAAGTCCATCCCATTTTCTGTCTGTATGAATGCTTAAATAGTCTTCTGGCTTTGTTCGTAAAATCACAAAAAGCCAAACATATTTAAACCAAAGTAATACGTCGTATATTCTATTAAAAAGATAATCTATAGAAAGGGAATACATGAAATAGTTGTCTGTTTACAGTTGTCAGTTGTCAGAAATACTCTTTGAAAGACTATACAGCATTTTCATAACCTCATCTAATAAAGTAAATATAGAAATTATTTTATCCTTATTTTTTAAGATATAAACTCTAGATAAAATATGAAGTTGTGTTTCTAGCTCTGCCCCAGAACCTTGAGCTGTTCTAATAAAATATAAGAACTCCTTATTTCCTCGTTTACTTCCTTCTGCGATATTAGATGCTATTGAAACGGCTGATCTCTGCATTTGAGACGCGATTCCAAATTTTTCATCTTTTGGTAGTTCTCCAACAAGAGAATACACTTCGACTGCGATTTCACACGCTTTTTGCCAAACTACTAGATCTTTGTAAGAAGATGATTTTATTGGCATTTTCTAAAAACTGAAAACTAACAACTGTACACTGTTCTTAGTATATCTTTTCAAAGTCTCTACCGATAGTGAATAGCACATCTTCTCTCATGCTTGGCGCCATAAACTGAATTCCAAGAGGAAGCCCATCTTTTGTTTTTCCAGAAGGTATAGATATAGCCGGGAGACCGGAAACATTTGCAGGAACTGTAAAAATATCCGCCAAGTACATCGCTAGTGGATCCTGAGACTTTTCCCCAATCTTAAAAGCTGGAGTGGGTGAAGTTGGAGTAGCGATAACATCTACTCCTGTCGCATAAATATCTGACAATTCTTTTTTTAACATTTCACGAACAATATTTGCTTTATTGTAATATGCATCATAATATCCAGATGAAAGTACATATGTACCGAGCAATATTCTGCGACGAACTTCAGTCCCAAATCCAGCGGTGCGAGACTCGAAATAACTTCTGATACTAGTATCCCCTGGATGTGATAGCCCATAGCGTATACCATCATAGCGAGCTAAGTTGCTCGATACTTCTGCTGGCATAATAATGTAATAAACAGAAAGAGCCTTATCGAGATTAGGAATGTTAATTTCTTTTATTGTATAACCAATTCCTTTTAATTTTTCAATAGACTGATTGAAATTGTCCAACACTTCTTTATCAATCCCCTCACGATTAACGAAACTAGTCGGAACTCCGATTACCTTTTTTAAGTCTTCTCTTTTTTTATCACGGAGCTCATTGGGAAGAGATGTACTATCTAAAACATCATTTCCTGAAATAATTTTATAAGCCTCCTCTACATCGTCCACTGTATTTCCAAATGGGCCAATCTGATCTAGCGAACTTCCCATAGACATAAGACCATAGCGAGAAACATTCCCATAAGTAGATTTGAGTCCTACTATTCCACAAAATGATGCAGGCTGACGAATTGACCCTCCAGTGTCTGACCCAAATGATATTACAGCCCCACCATAAGCAACTACTGCAGCAGACCCACCGGAGGATCCTCCTGCTACACGCGTGCTGTCATGAGGATTCTTGGTCACACCATATGCTGAATTCTCTGTACTTCCTCCCATGGCGAATTCATCCATATTAGAACGTGCTATAAGTATTGCTCCTGCATCTTTTAATTTTTTCGCAACCGTTGAATCATAGACGGCAGTATAATTTTCAAGAATTTTTGAACCGCCTGTTCCACTTTCACCTTTAACTAAAATATTATCTTTAAGCACTACTGGAATACCCGTGAGAGTTGTCGCGGTCCCATTTGCAAACATTTCTTTTGCTTTTTTTATTTGTGATTCTATAAGTGAATCAGAATACATTCCAAGTAGTGCATGAACTTCTTTATCTTTTTCTAAAATAACCTTTTT
This sequence comes from Candidatus Nomurabacteria bacterium, assembly GCA_943354975.1. Taxonomy (GTDB): domain Bacteria; phylum Patescibacteriota; class Minisyncoccia; order Phycocordibacterales; family UBA5272; genus UBA11704. The sequence continues at coordinate 3,106 of CALRDS010000020.1, forward strand.
GTGTGAGCCAACAAGCGACTCGATAGTAATAACACCATCTTTTAATTCCTTATGTATTTGTTTTAGTGTCTTTTGCATTTTTTTCTGATGTCTGTTGTCTATTGTCTTTAGTCTATTTCAACACCTGCATTACTTTCACATACCCATCTTCTGTAGCTGGCGCTTCTTTAAGCAAGGTTTCTGTATTAGACCCAGTCTCTCTAGTAACTACGTCCTCTCTCACAACATTTATCAATTCTTGTTCTAAATTAGAGGACACTACGGATACCTGATTTATCTCTGAAATATATCCCAAAATAGCCTGCATATCTGCAAGCATTTTTTGCTTTTCTTCAGGCATAATGTCTATGCGTGCAAGTATAGAAAGATTGTCTAGTTCAGCTTCTGTAAATGACATACATCAGATTATAACATGGCCTTGAGCTCTGCTTCATTTACTATTTTTACCTTCAATTTCTTAGCATCCGTCAATTTACTCCCAGCATTTTCACCTGCTAATAAATAAGAAGTTTTACTTGAAACACTAGACGAGGTTTTACCACCATTTTTTTCAATTAATTCTTTTGCTTCCTCTCGGGAAAGAGTTGGTAGAGTTCCTGTGATTACAAAAGTACGTCCTTTTAATTTTCCACCTGGGGATTTCTTTACTTTTTCTATATTTATATATTTTAATAATTCTTTTGTTAGACTAGAATTTCTCGAATCACTAAAAAATTCTATCAAGGACTGCGCCACTTTTTCTCCAACTCCTTCTACACCGGAGAGTTCTTCAAGCGGGGCCTTACGTATGGCATCAAATGCTCCAAAATGCTTTGCGATATCTTTGGCTGTCTGTTCGCCAACATGTCGTATACCAAGTGCGTACAAAAATCTGTACAACTGGGTATTCTTAGAACCATTTATAGAAGATAAAATATTTTCTGCTGACTTTTCACCAAAACCCTCTAATCCTTCAATATCAGATTTTTTGAGCCTATATATAGAAACTGCGTCTGTTATTATTCCTATGTCATGAAATGACTCAATTATCTTTTCTCCTAACCCTTCTATGTTCATCCCCTTTTTACTTACGAAATGAATTAGTCCCTCTAGGTGTTTTGCGGGGCAACTTTTATTTACACAATACAGTGCAGCAGATAATTCTTTTCCGACTTTTATTCTTTCTAACTTAGAATTGCACGATGGGCAATGTGTAGGCATTACAAAGGCCTTTGCATTTTTAGGTCGTAATTCTTTAAATACACCAAATATCTCAGGAATTACATCCCCTGCTTTACGCAAGGATACAGTATCACCTACTCGCACATCTAATCTTTTTATTTCATCTTCATTATGAAGTGTGGCGCGTGATACTGTAGAACCAGCGATTAAAACAGGCTCAAGCTCTGCTACTGGAGTAATAGCGCCTGTTCTTCCCACTTGTACAACAATACGTAATAGTTTCGTAGTAGTTACTTCTGCTGGAAACTTATACGCGACTCCTGCACGAGGTGTTTTGGCAGTATACCCAAGGGCATCCCATATTTTACGTTCATTTATTTTTATAACTATTCCATCGATTCCATAATCTTGAGTATTCTTTTTATTAATCCATGTATTATAAAACTTTTGTACATCTTCTAAATTTTTACAAAACTTTCTATCCTTACTTACCAAAAAACCATATTTCTCTAATGTTTCTAGTTCTTCTTCTTGAGTCCCAATATTTCTTTTCCATTTATTCGAAAATTCCATAGGTGATACTTCAATGTCATATGCAAAGATCTGAATATTTCGTGTGGCTACAATACGTGGATCAAGTTGACGTAGTGTTCCAGCTGCCAAGTTACGAGTATTGGCATAAAGTGGTAAGCCTTCTTTAACGCGTTCTTTATTTAATTTCACTAAATCTTTTTTCTTTATCCACGCTTCGCCAATTACAGTAATAGAAACATCCTCTGGAATAATAAGTGGGATAGCTCTTACTGTTTTTATATTTTCTGTTATGTCTTCACCCACTTCACCATTTCCTCTGGTTGCTGCACGAATAAGTTTTCCATTTTCATAAGTGAGTACTACTTTTAAACCATCTATTTTAAGTTCTGCGACATACGTTGGGAGTGAAGCAGAATCCATCTTCTCTAGTATTTTTATATTTCTATCTTCCCAATCTTTTAATTCCTCAAAAGAAAAAACATTGTCGAAACTCCATTGTTTTACTTCGTGAGTTACTTTTTGAAATTTTGGAAGTGGGTCACCTCCTACCCTGTGTGTTGGTGAAAGAGGAGAATCAAGTTCTGGAAATTCTTTTTCAAATTTCGCTAATTCTTTCATCAAACTATCATATATTTCATCATCTATTTCTGGAGAATCATGCACGTGGTACAGAACTCTGTGGCGCTCCAAAATAACGCGTAGTTCACCTATTTTCTTTACGGCTTCCTGCTTGTTCATATCTCTATTATACCATTAAAAACACTTGAAAATACTGGGTAATTTAGGCTATTTTATTTCTGTGGTATTAACAATTGCTCTTTCTATTGGGTGTGCAGTACCTGCACAGGATGCAAATCCTCTAGCAATAATTTGGCGATATTTCTTAGTTTTATAAATTATCACATTCGCACATCTCTGCGTTCCATTTCCTAAATCCATTTTCATAGAAAATCCAGTTTTTATTCCTGGGGATGTGTCGTCATTCGCATGGTTAAAAGCTACAGTAGTAAACCCCGATAACTGATTATCAAATATCGCTGATGTTGCACATCTTATATCATTGATAACAATAGAACCTTGTCCGCGATTTTGTCTACTTAAATTAACTTGTGCTAAGACTGCATCCATATCAGTACTTACTTCTGATGCAGAAGGTCTAAGTCCATTGTAAGGGAAAATTCCAATGCCTTCTATCGGATCAATATACTGGTCATCTATCATGATGGCACACATCATAGCATTGTCTGCTGCATAATAAGCTAACTGACTTTCACGGGAGAGTTTCGAAAAATATAGCTCTTTTGTCAAAATAATAGAAATGCCAGTTGCAATAGTTAAGATTATAGAGCACACCAATAAAGTGAGTGGCAGTACAAACCCTTTCGTTTTTAATTTTGAGATTATGTTTAATAATTTTTTCATAGACTTATGAGCGAGCGTGGAAGAATTCAACAACTCTTACTTGTTTTGTATATCCATTTATATGTCTAAAAGAAACTCTCGCTGTAACACGTAAATCGTCTTGTCTTTCAGCATCTTGATCACTAGCAATAAAAGTTGGAACAGAAACAATATTAACAGTTCTAGCATAAGGGGTATCTGTGAATCCAGCACCTGTACCGTGAGCTCCTTTACACACGTACAAATGCTCTGCACTAATAGATAATGTTAAACATCTTTCATCCGTACCACTATATTTCACTGGAAAAGTGTCTTCTGAATCTATTCCAGAAATACTGTTACTTGTCATGTCTATAAAATCATACGCACATCCTGCAGGATTTGTAGCTGTGTAACAAGATGGACCTCTGGTATTATCTCCTAATCTTATACGAAAATATCTCCACGCTGCCTCACTCGGAGTCTCATATGAGTCCGGCGTACAAGCATTACTAGTTTGGCTAACACAGCGTAAATATAAAGAGTCTTGTTGATGATGTAACAATTCTAACGCTTCTTGTGCTAAATAGATACCAGTCATGGTGTCCTTTGTGCCACGAGCATAGGTCGAGGCGTTATTCGCTACAGTCATAGGTCCTAATATAACTGTTGTAATAATCATTATGGAAGTAAGAGTTTCAATCAAAGTAAAAGCCCTTATTGGTCTATGCAATGACTTATTTATTTTTATATGTGAAATAAAAGACATATTTTATATATCAAGACCTCTAGAAGAAACACTGGTTTGAAGTGTAAATGATACTGCGGGAACTTTTGGGCGATTTGGTACGGTTACACCAGAGATAACAAAAGTAACGAGTGGTTGATTTAAATCAGGGTCAAATGCTACACCACTTTCTCTCGCTCCAACTACATAAAAAGTTAAGTCTTTTACGCTAACATCATTTGGTGTTATTTGATATGTTTTTATAGTCTGTGTCCCACCTGCACCTCCGACATAAGTATACTCGTCCTTAAATATCGCCCCATTACTAACATAATAAAGTACTCTGTCAGTAGATACATCCGTTGACCCCGGTAATGTCACAGATGGTTTAAAAACTATTGATGTCCCACCAGTTGGATACAGACAGCTTTTTCTATCTTGAGGAATAGCCGATGGTAATCCCGTCGTACAATTAAAATCAGTGCCATACCGCAAATCTCGCGCCATAAGCTCAGTCGCTAGATTAACTCCGTCTAGTATCAACTGCGTTTGTTCTAGTTTTGTATTCACTGCTTGTGCAGAAAAAAGTGCTCCAACTGCTATAGTTATAACAGTTGTAAAAAGTGCCATACTAACTAATAGTTCTATTAGAGTAAATCCTCTCAGGCCACTTTTATATTTTGATTTGAAAAAATTAATCATAGTACGCTGTCATCACAGTGACCAGTCTGAGTTCTTATCATACCAGAATTAAATACTTGTATTGCTCTAACGTGACCAGTAGCTGGGGCACGCTGTGAACGCACCTCTATACATGCGGCAGAAAAGTTTACCGCACTGGAATTATTTATATAAATATCTGGTTGGGGGTTTGGACGTGTAAAAGATACCGTCAAATTATTTATTGTTGGACTACTAAGGTTATTACATTTAAAAACAAATGGAAGGTCGTTTGAAACACATATCTTAGAAACAAAGTATCCGCTTGGAAATAATACCGTTCTATTTGTCTCATTTAGTGGCGCCACCTTTTGATATAAACCATCTCCAACGGCAAGACCCAAAGGTTTAGGACTGTTTGGATCAACAAAATCATTAAATAAAATAATATTATTTTGATTATTAGTCTCAACATAAACACCGTACCCTCCATAAGGACTTTCTTCAGTCAGCGCAGTATTTCCTGAGTCAATAGCACTACCTCTAACTTGAGCTTCACGTAAAAGAAGGCTTGTCGTGTGACTTACATTTACCAATGTAAGTCTTATTGCAGTTTCTGGATAACTTGAAAGCAATACTCCCATCATCATTCCCATGATAGCTAGACTTATTGTGAGTTCAATCAGGGTAAACCCCGTTAGAGATAACTTATATGACCTTAGAAATTTTTTCTTTATAAAAGTAAGCATTTATTTATACATTTTAAAATCTCTAACGGGGTAAAACCTCTCACAGAAACACGCGGAAATGGACCGAATCTCATATTAGTATAGTAACACTAAGCAAAGAGATTCGCGATGGAGAAGATGTTTATGTCTGTGAACAATACCAAGAGAAACGCGAGCAATATAAATGGCACGAAAGGCAGGGCCGTTTTTCCTATTGTGTTCTTTTTTCTAGCAACTAAATACATATAAATACCCACCAACGCCCCCATCCATACCGAAAGTAATAAAACCGCGAACCCCTGTTCAATACCAAAAAATGCTCCTACCCCTAAAAACAAAACCACATCTCCAAATCCAAGACCACGACCCTTGGTTACCAACCACATGATTATAAATGGCAAGGAAACAACAACGGGGGCAAGTAGCACCGAACTCGTACTGTCATCAATGTACCTCATAACTAACATTATCAGTGTAAGTACACAATAAAGAATCAAATACGCTATCGGTATGTAGGTATGCATTCTGTCATAAAGTGATATCACCCCAAATGATACAAATAATACAGTGTAATAGAGAAGCCAAAGCGATGATGCGAGTAGTGTTACTTGTCCTTTCAAAATGAAATGATACAGAAGAACAAATATACTACCATAAAAAATCTCGACCAACAGTGCCTCTATACCATATTTAGTCTTGCAATGCCGACATTTACCACGGAGAAATACGTAGGATAGAACTGGTATGAGGTCAGAAGCACGAAGTGTCTCTCCGCAGGAGAGACACTTACTTCTGCCATATAGTGATGGTGCGACGTGTAATCTTGTCGCTAAAACTTGAACAAAGCTTCCAATTGACGCACCAAAGATAAAAGATAGAAAGTAGAACACACCAGAAACTTTAGTCTTAGAATGTCGCAGTTATATCAAATACACAGTCTTTAACTGCAGCACATATCGTGTCAGGAGTAGTTCCATCTGATTGTAATTCCGTTCCAACAAAGTCCAAAACATCAGAAGTCCCAATCATACCTGTTACCCAATTAGGATATGAAATAGTTCCATTTCCATTGAAGAATGTGCATTTCCCTGCAGTAAGTGCGGTTTGACCTGGCGCTGCATCCATTCCGCTACAATCTCCATCGCTTTTAAGTGTATCTGAATAAACATCCAGGTGAACTCCTAAGTGATATGCGAAGCGTCTTGCCTGACTTCCTTCTGCTGTACCTGTATATACGACATAGGCAAATTTATCTCTCACAGGGCTTGTAGCTATCGCATAGACAGGAAGCACTGTCATATATTGAGGAGTAAGAGCTGCTAGATTAAGTGGATATTCACCGAAAGCCTCAGCGTATTGATCAAGAGCACTTGATAGTGCTTTTAATTCAGCAATCTTCTTAACGTCTTTTGCTTTCTTTCTAGCATTTTGAATAGGTGCTGCGATAACTGTTGATAGTAGACCGATAATAGCGATAACCACAAGCAATTCGATAAGTGTGAATCCGCGTAAACCTTTTTTTGTAAATAAATGTGACATAATTTTTTCTATTTTTTAGTAGATGAGTTAAGTATATTCCCACGCGGGATTAAGCGCAAGGGATGGTGGGGATAAACCTAATTTATAGCAGAAGACAACGAGTACATAGGAAGTAGGACAGCTGAAACCAGTATTCCCACCCCAAGACCAAGGGCCACGATCATGGCCGGCTCAATAAGCCCGATAACGTTATCAATTGAAGTGTCTAGCTCACGCTTATAGAAAGTGGCCAAAGTTTTCAAAATATATCCAATTTCTCCAGTTTCTTCTCCAATATGCACCATTTGAATAAGTATGTTCGGCACAAGAGGTTCTTCGTAAAGTGCTTTTGAAAATGCGGTTCCTGATTGTACTTTTTTGGAAACTCGTTTTAATAAATCCTGATAAACTTTATTCTCAACAACCGCAGCAGTAATATCAATAGAACGAACAATAGGAACACCGCTCGTAAGCATCGTGTTCATATTGTCCGCCAACCGTGTGAGAAATATTCTCTGATAAAGGGTTTTAAGGACTGGGGCCTTACTTCTTATTTCATCTAACGTACGTGACCCATCTTCGGTTTGTGACCATTTGTAAAAAAACCAGCAGCCAACGATAAGTAGTGGGAAGGTAATTAGACCGTACTTTACGAAGACGTCTGACATCCCCAGTACTATTCTTGTAATTAAAGGAAGCTCTGAACCTTGATCTGCAAACATGGCCGCCATCTTAGGAATAACGAAAGTAAACATACCTATCATAATCAAAATAAATGTCCCAATAACGAAAGACGGGTAGGTGAGAGCTTTCTTTATTTTTGTTTTAAGTTCATAATCACGATCCATGTAGTCTGCCAAATATATAAACGCCTCATTTAATTTTCCACTTTCTTCGCCTGCCTTTACCATGTGTACATAAAAAGGAGAAAACAAATGCGGTCGACGCTCAAGTGAGTCTGAGAGTGATACTCCGGCTTCGATGTCATCTGCCACGTTCGTTAGTTCGATTTGAAGTGCTTTACTTTCATTTTCAGCTGCAAGTAGCCTAAATCCTTTAAGCGCAGAAACTCCGGCCTGAAAAAGCGTGGCAACCTGACGAGAGAAAATAACTATATCTTTCGGCTTAACTTTTGGCTTAAAGAAACCCATTCCAGCGAGTGTGCTACTCATCCCCGTCTCCGTAGTCTTTTCTTTTATTGTTACCACGTT
>CALRDS010000021.1 GCA_943354975.1 Candidatus Nomurabacteria bacterium
TGTAAAGCCGGAAGAAGCACTGTCAAATAGTTCAGGTGGGTTAATACGGTTGATTTGTTTCTCTTTCATTATAAAAAGTATACCAGAGTTCTGAACACTCATTAGGGTGCCCTGAAATACGTTGATAAATATGGCTCCTTATTTTGTGACCCCACGGAGAGTCGAACTCCGCTTACCGGCATGAAAAGCCGATGTCCTAACCGATAGACGATGGGGCCAATAGCGGAAATACTACCACAAAAATTGACATTCTTCAACTATGATTTCATATGATATAGTTATAAAACTTAGGGCGGTTAGCTCAGTTGGTAGAGCGCCACATTGACGTTGTGGATGTCAGAGGTTCGACTCCTCTATCGCCCACAAAAAAGAACGAAGTGAGTTTTTGTGGGCGATAAGAAAATGAACTGCTTCATTTTCGTGAGGAGTCGAACGAAAAAACGGTTTACGAAAAGTTTTAAGAAAAATTGAGTTCAGTATTTTTCTTAAAACTTTTTGTCGGTTTTTCTCGGGGTCGCGAAACAATCTTTTTATAGAGTCCAAAGGACGAAAAGAAAAAGATATGTTTGGTGACCGACTCAACGAACTGCGTCATGTACGTGTGGAGTCAAATAGGCGATTAGTAAATCGTACCGTGAGGAGGTCGTGAAGCCTTTTGTTTCTTGTAATCAAGAAACTGGCGAGGTGACCGAAACTCCTCTACCGCCCACAAAAAAGGAACGTAGTGAGTTTTTTTGTGGGCGGTAAGCACGACACCTGCGTGTCGTGCGTGAGGAGTCGAAGGGCACAGCTATATTTTTCTAGCAAGAAAAATAGCGAGCCGCGGGCTGCGAGTTTGTGGAGTGGCGACGACACAAAACTTGTAGCCGACCCAGCAAATTGCTTCATTTGTGTGAGGAGTCGAATAGGGGTCGAGGAGTCTACTGTTTTATATATTCATAAAATGAGACAAGGTAGCTGACCCCTCTAAACTCCCCTCTGTACTGTAATCTTCGCACCAATTGAATTAAGTCTTTCCGCAATATCAGCATACCCACGTTTGATTGAATAAACATTTCGAAGTAGTGACTGTCCTTCAGCTACCAGCATTGCTATCAAAATAATAGCTGTAGGACGAAGTGCAGGAGGGGAGACGATTTGGGCACCACGCAATTTTTTTACACCAGTTACTAGTGCACGATGTGGGTCGAGTAATTTTATCTCAGCACCAAGTCTATTTAATTCTGTAAAATAAATTGCACGATTTTCCCATGTCCAGTCATGTATTAAAGTCTGTCCTTCTGCAAAGCAACAAATAGGTACAAAAAAGGGGAGGTTATCATTGTTTATTCCAGGAAACGGTTGTGTATGTATTTTCTCAGTCGGTGCGATTAATTTTGAAGGTGAAATAGAAATGTCTACCAGATGAGTACGACTATTTTTGGCTAAATATGTTTTAGATAAACTATATTTAAGCCCCATACGCTTTAGCTTTTCAAGTTCCAGTGTTAAGAATTCTATAGGGCAACGTTTAACAGTGAGTTTTGATTTCGTAACAATACCAGCAGATAAGAAGAACATACTCTCAATCGGGTCTTCGCTATTGTAGTGTTCTATGTTTACGTCTACATCTTTTTTGCCATGTACTTTTAGAGTTGTTGTGCCAATGCCCTCGATTTTTATTCCGAATTTTTCAAGTAGAAAACACACATCTTGTACTTGGTAATTTGGCGGAGCAAACATGATAGTGGTAACTCCTGGAATTCTAGATGCTGCAATTATAGCGGTTATGGCCCCAGTATCTGATGACTCGTATAGAGGAATAGTTCCTGGGTGTAGCTTTTTATGTGAAATATCGTAGTGATTTTCTTTTGTAACAATATCTATTCCTAAATAATCCAGTGCATACTTATGTGAAGCGACAGTTCTTTCTCCCATTTTGCAACCACCAGAATGGGGGAGGCTAAATTTATCACTAAAATGTATAAATGCACCAGCAAAAGTAAAAGAACGTATCTTGCTCGCCACTTCTTTATTTATTTTTGAGAAAGTTAATTTCTTAGGAGGTGTAATTTCTAATGACGTATCATCGTGTATCCAACGAATCTTTACTCCGAGACTTTCGAGCAATTCTTTGTAGCGATAGACTTCTTCTATGTGTGGAATGTCACGCAGTGTTGTGGTACCAGAATTAACTAGTGACGCGACCATCATGTTTACAGCACCATTTTTTGAAGTGTTCGTGGTGATTGAACCGTGTAATTTACGCCCACCATCTACCTTGAAGTCTATTGTGTCTTGAAGACTCACAATGTTATGCTTTAAAACCTCACTCATCTTGAGTAATTGTTCTATGGTGACATTTTGATTACCGGACTCGATACGAGCGACAGCTGATTGAGAAGTTTTGAGAGCTTTAGAGAATTCTCCTTGGGTCATTCCACGTTCTTCGCGTAGTTTTTTTATGAAAATACCGATTTTCTGTTGGTCGTTTGGAGGCATTTAAAAATTATATCACAATATATCATATATGATATATTTTCTGTGGATATTTAAAATAACACTCAGATATAAGGGTTTTTTAGAAGAGATTATATAAGAAATACAGAGTTAGTGCTGACATTATTATTGTAATAGTAACTCCGAGAATGTTTCCAAGTGTTCCGTTTACACGGTCTCCTAATATCTTTTTATTATTCCCAACAAGAAGAATGAGTATCATCAGTGGTGGAGCAAGTAGTCCATTTAATATAGCTGCATAGTAAAGTAGTGTCATCGGATTTATAGAGGAAGAAAGATTGAAGACTAAACCAATTAAAGTTGCAATTATTATGACTAAATAAAATGATTTTGCCTGAGTGAAGCTCTTTCCTAAACCCTCTTTCCATCCAAAAGCTTCAGATATAGCATATGCAGCAGAACCGGCTAGTACTGGAACAGCGAGTAGTCCGGTACCAACAATACCTAAAGTAAACAATAAGGACGCAAATTTACCAGCAAAGGGCTCAAGAGATGAAGCTACTTGTGCCGCAGAGGTAATAGTAGTCACTCCATCTTTACCAAGAGTACTTGCCGCGGTAATAATAATAAAGAATGTAACTAAATTTGAAATAAACATTCCAATCAATGTGTCAGTTCGCATTTGATTCATGTCGGAGTTGTTTATTTTTGGAACTCCGCGACCCATAGCACGTAGTCTCCTGTGAAGTACAAGCTCCTCAACCTCTTCATCAGATTGCCAGAAAAATAGATATGGTGAGATTGTTGTTCCAAGCATAGCAGTTACGTTTAAGATGTAGGCTTTGCTCCACTCAAAGTGTGGCACAAGAGTAGAGATTGCTATTTTGTGCCAATCTTGATGAACAGCAAATGCAGCGACTATGTATGCAAATACAGTTAGAGCTAAATATTTAAGAAATGAAACATATGTTGGATAGGGAACAAATACTTCAGTTAGTATGGTTATAACTGTTAGCACTATAATTGTTGTAGTAAAGGAAAAAGGCAGGATAAGTTGAGTAGCAGAAGCCATAGCTCCTAAGTCTGCCCCAATGTTTATTATGTTTGTTATTGAAAGAACTATAACTGCCCCAATGAGAATTGGTTTTGAGTAGTGTCTTTTAATTACACCCGCTAATCCTTTTCCTGTGACTAATCCAATACGCCCACACATTTCTTGTATCGCCACCATAAAGGGATATGAAAATAATGCGAGCCATAGCTGACCGAATCCAAACATTACACCAGTTTGAGAATATGTTGCTATTCCAGATGGATCATCATCTGCAATGCCTGTAATAACACCTGGCCCAATGGACTTCTTAATACGCTCTATTAAAGATTTCATATAATCTATAGTTTATAGTCAATAGTCAATAGTTACTAGGGGAATATAAACAGTAGATAAGATGATTCTAAGTTTTAGGCGTGTAAATGAAGATAGATGTCTTCAAGCGCTCTCACTGCATCTCCTGCCGCTATATTATTCTGATGATACAAGACATCTGTACAATCACCTGCCGCCCATATACCTTTAGTAGAAGTCTCTTGAGTTCTAGGGTCTATTGTTATCTGATTGAAGTCATTTAGTTTAACTATGTCTTTTGCAAATACAGTCGCGGGTATCTGTCCAATCTCAACGAATATTCCAGACGCCGGAAGAGTAACATCATTTCCAGTTGAGTCAGTGTAGGTGATAGATTCTGCAAATTTACTACCTTGAACAGATTTTGGAGTTGCGCTGACTACTAATTTAAAATTCTCTTTAGACTTTAATTTTTCAACAGTTATTGGGTCAGCACGAGGTTCACTTCGTGAAAGTAATGTTACGCTTTTACAGTAGGCGAGGAGTTGAGCTGCGGATTCAAACCCTGCATTTCCTCCACCAATTACCACGACGTCCATTCCAGAAAACAGAGGTCCATCACATGATGCGCAGTAGGTGATACCTTTATTTTCAAATTCAACTGCTCCTGGGATATCTAATTTGCGACGTGATGAACCAGTTGAAATTAAAATAGTTTTTCCGGCTATTGTTTCACCGTTTTCAAGTGTCACTGAGAAATTTCCATCTGTTCCAGAAATACTTGTAACGTTTGAACCTTCTTTTATCTCGAGATTATTTCCTTTGTATTCTGTGACGTGTGCCTTTAGAGATTCTGCTAATTTAGCACCAGAGATATGTGGTGTTCCTATCCAGTTCTGCACATCATCTGATACGATTGATTGCCCGCCCCATTCTTTTACGATTAAGAGTGTTTTTAGCTGTTTTCTGGCTGCATAGACTGCAGCAGATGTCCCAGCAGGACCGCCTCCAATTATGACTAGGTCATAAGTGGAATGTGGAAGGTGGAATGTGGAAGGTGGAAGAGACATACAAACACGAGTATAACATAGTGAAATAAACATCTAGACAAAGGAAATTACCTTTATATTATTTCTTTTTCAGTTCTTTTATAATATCTTTCGCAGCCTTTATTCCAGTAGTTGAAGCTCCTTCCATAAAACCTTGCAATGATGCGAGGTATTCACCAGAAAAATGAATATGATTATATGGTTGACCAAAATATTTCTGCACTCTACTCCATTCGTCTGGTTGGTATACAGCATATGCTCCTCTTACAAAAGGGTCGTGTGTCCAGGAGTGGCGAAACATTTTTACGGGTTTAATTCCGCGGGTATCTATATAATAAGGGAAAGAGTTTTTAAGACGTTCCCAGATTTGGTTTATACTCATGTGAGTTAAGGAGTCAGCTCTTTTCCCCGTCGCATGTATGCACAGCGCACCCATTTTTCCACGTTGGCCTTGTGTGGTATGAAATACGTATTCTGTAATCCCAGAGGAGAGTTGTGAATAATCCTCTGCTTTCCAAAAACGTTTCTTAAAAAGAAGAATGACTTTTACAATGTCCCCATATTTAAGATTCTTCACAGCACTTCGCATTTCCTTACTCATAGTTGGTTCGAAGTGTATTTTTGCAATAATCTGAGCTGGCAGAGTACAGATAATTTTTTTTGCGAACCATATAGTTCCATCATGACACGTTATATAAACATTTCTTTTATTCTGACATATTTTAACAACTTCCTTTTTAAGAAATATATTTTTTAAACCTATAAATTTACCCAATGATTGTATAAGTTTCCGATTTCCTCCCTTTATATGGAAGTCCATGTGAGAGTTCTTCCCACCTGTTAAATGGTCTGCAACAGCGCGTAGAGCTGATACGTAACGTATATCTTGCCCATACTCATCTGCATAAGTTCGATCCAGTACATCCATCTCTTCCTTGGTACAATCTTTTGCAATAAGGTGTCGTATACTCATGTGGTCTAGTATTTTAAAATTTTTACCGCGTATACTTGGCCATCTTTCCAAGATTTTTTCTAATTTTTTCAATGCATTTAATAGCGTTGGGTCAGGGGTATGTTTCCCTTTTTGTAAATATGCATAATTTTTGAAGGTGTGAGGTTCAAGAGAAACTCCAAGTTCTCTACATAGTCTCCTCATATTTTTATGTGTTTTACCAACCCATTCAGCACCGTACTCACTGACTAACCCGTTCCCAAGTTCTGCAGTAAACATTCTTCCCCCAATGCGGTCACGCGCCTCAAGAATTGCCACCCTAAGTTTGGGGGATTTCTTTTTTATTGTATAAGCGGCTGATAATCCACTTATTCCTGCGCCAAGAATAATGACATCAAACTCTCTGGATGGGGTGGGGGAGGTTACAGGGGTCACAATTTTTTAGATACTCCTAGTATACTAGAGTTTCTTCAAATATGAAGAAGGAAAAAATAATTAAAAAAGACCTGTTAGATGGGTCTTTTTTAATATTGCAGTACCTTTAGGTATGAAGCAGTTTTGTTTGTTTTACTTTTTTCGGCGAAGGAAGGGTGGTAGCGCTTCCCACTCTTCGTCCTCTTCATCATCGTCAAACTTGAATACAGTTTTCTTTGTATTAGCTTTCTCTTTCTTTGCATCAAAGTCGGCCTGGTGATCAGTACTCTTCTCTTCCGTAGGAGATTCCTTTTTAGCTTCTCCAGTAGTTTCTTTCTTGTTTATCTTTGCTTCTGGGTGTATTGAATCAAAATCCATTTTAGATTCGTCTCCCGGTATGTGTGTTGGACGACCTCGAGTAGAGAATCCAGTAGGGAAGCCAGTTGCAATCACTGTAACTTTTACTTCATCTTTCTTTAGTGTTGGGTCATTTGCAATACCAAAAATAATTTTTGCGTCTTTATCAACTGATTCAGTAATTATTTTCGCAGCTTCTTGTACTTCTAGCATTCCTAAATCTTCTGATCCATAAATTGCAAATAGAACTCCCTTTGCTCCGTGTATCGAAACGTCCAGTAACGGAGAATTAATTGCAGCAATTGCTGCCTCACGCGCGCGATTCTCTCCGACACCGCGCCCTACACCCATAAGAGCAGTGCCTGAGTCCTTTAGCGTCTTCTTTATATCTGCAAAGTCCATGTTAATGGTTCCCGGAGTGCGGATAATATCAGAGATACCCTCTACAGCTTGCTTAAGAACCTCATCACACATTTCAAAGGCCTGCTTTACAGAAGTATTCTTGTCAATAATAGAAAGGAGTCTATCGTTTGGAATAACAATCAGCGCGTCTACTTCTTTTTCTAATTCTTCAAGACCGCGCTCTGCTAATTTCATGCGCTGCGCACCTTCAAAGAAAAATGGTTTTGTAACAACACCAACAGTTAGTATTCCTTCGTTCTTTGTGATTGATGCGACCACTGGCGCCGCTCCTGTTCCTGTTCCACCCCCCATACCACATGCGATAAAAACCATATCAGCTCCTTTTACAACATCTTGAACTTCTTCACGAGTTTCCTCAACACTTCTTTTTCCGATATCAGGGTCCATTCCAGCGCCAAGACCTTTAGTTAAATTTTTTCCGATATGAATTTTCTTTTCAGCAAGTGAGTGATGCAAATCTTGAGTGTCTGTATTCATCGCGATGAATTCAACTCCTTGAAGTTTAGAGTTGATCATGTGATTCAGTGCTCCTTTTCCGGAACCTCCGATACCGATAACTTTTATTCGTGCGAAGCTTTCAATTTCCGGGTTTACTTTTGCCATGTTTGGTAATATTTATTTGCTGATTATTATACAGTAACTATATCAACTAAAAACATCTTTTGCAAAGAAACTTTTTTTCGCTTGATTTTCTAAAAAACTATTGTAAATTAAGGTAAAAATTGGCTAAATACTTTCTTGACACGGGTAAAAAATGATGTCAAGAGTTCCTTCAAAACTTCATTTTCTGTATCATATGGCGCGAGGAATGTTAGACCATAACTTCGTGCCCACCCACTATCACGCAAAGTATCATCTGTTAATCTAACAAGTTCATGGGACGCGATTTTTATCGGGAGTTTAAGTTCTGCTCTAAAAATATATTCAAGTCGGGGAACCATCGATGATGAACCACACACCACTATTCCAGCCGGAAGAAGTTCGCGTCTGTGTATTCTGTCTAATTCTTTATTTATTTTTATACATAAATCTTCTAATCTTGCTTCTATTATTTCTTCAACACGTCTAACAGAATGTAATTGAGAGGATTTTCCACATTTTATTTCTTCTGCTTCATCAAGAGTTGTTTTAAGTCCAAGAGCAATATCTTTTGTGATGTCGTCACCACCTACTCCGATTGTAGAAATAAGTAATGGAGTATTATTTTCATAAACTAAAATAGAAGTCACTCCGGCACCTATATTTATGAGTGCCACACCGGCGACCTTCTGTCTTTTTGTAAGTAATGGAATACTTTCGGCAATTGGTCCAGCGACTATGTCAGTTATACGTATGTCTGCTTTATCTAGAACCTTCTTCAAAACATTCATGCACTGAATAGGGTATGTAACAAAAAGTGTTTTTACTTCCAGTCTGTTACCGCGTACCCCAACAATATTTCCCTGTATTTCATTTCCGTCTAACTTATATTTCATCGGTATGGTATGAACTATAGCTTTGTTACGAATATCAGGTACTCCTCTATTTGCGTCTTTTATCGCATTATCGATATCCAAGTCTGTTACTGAAGAATCTCCACGAGAAACTTGAGCATGTCCATTTGAATGATGTGATGAAAGTCCAACAGCACCAAGTGATATTAATGTGTGAGCAGTTTTACGTCCAGTTTCTTCTTCAAGAGTTGTAACTGCATCGATTATGGCCTGAGCGACTTCTTCATTGTCAGTGATATTTCCACGCTCTATACCTTCAGTTGCTTTTTTATATGTTCCTATGACGACAGGGAATCTTTTATCATCCTCATGAATACAACCTAAAGCACGCAAGCTTCCGCTTCCGATATCGATTCCCACAGTCATGTCTCGTTTATTTTTTGCCACTTTTATTTGTAAAACTTGGTTAGGAGTTTTGTTTCCTCATTTTCCATTGTACTACCATGAGGAAGTTCTTTCAAATGAAGCATGCCATGAATTACAAGTAGGTGTAGAAATTTTTTGTAAGACATGTCGAAATTTTTCGCATCACGTCGTGCGGTAGAAAGTGATATGTATATTTCACCATTTTGTTTTGATAGCGGGAACGATAGAATGTTGGTCGGGTAGTCTTTATCTCTGTAAGTTTTATTTTTTAGTTTGGATTCTTTTGGAGTGCAGAAAATAATCGTTAAATCATAACCTTTACCCAGAATCTTTTCTTTAATAGACAAAAATGGCACGACAGGTATCGGGCCATTTTTGCGAACTATTGTGAGATTGTGTAACTCACGTAGTGCCATAGATTATCTTCGTCCCTTCTTACGTTCGACGACCTTACCCATTCTCTTGTCATGTTCGTACTTTGCAAGATTCTTTAGCTTCTTTAGCTTTGCGCGTTTTGTCTTTAGTACTGAAAGAGGTCTGTCATTGTAACGAATGCCTCGAACTCGCATTAGCACACCGGATTCTTGGACACGCTTTTGGAATCGGCGCACAAGAGAAAGGGCGTTTTCGCTTGAGTTCTTTTTTACTTCTACATTTACGTTTGACATATGTAGGCACAATTCTAACACAGAAACTTATAAGTTTCAAGTTCTATTTCTCCTCTCTATTTTAGGTGTTTAATATAATCCGAAAGCGCATCAATCTTCACTGTATCTTGTGAGTGAGTAGACATGTTACGAACAATGACTGTGTTATCCATTGCTTCTTTTTGTCCGAAGATTATACAGTAGGGGATTTCCATTTTTTCAGCTAATGATAATTGCGCGCCAAGTGAGTCTTTTGAAATTGATTGATGTACTGGAATACGTGATTTTCGCAAAACTTCCATAATACACAAACTTTTTAGTTTTGCTTCGAATCCAAGTTGTATGAAATAAACTTTTGGAGGCTTCATTATTCTCGGTGGGATCTTTTTACATTCTGAGAACATCATGATGCGTTCCATACCAAGCGCAGTCCCAACCGATGGTACATCTTTTTTCCCACCCATCATTTTCGCTAAGTAATCGTACCTTCCACCACCTGTGATTGTGGTTTCTCTTTCTTTTCCAGCTTCATCCACATCTACTTTAATCACTTCAAAAACTGTACGACTGTAATAGTCTAATCCTCGCACTAAAGAATTATTTACTCTGTACGCTATTCCCATTTCCTCTAGGTATTGAAGAACTTCTTTAAAGTGATGACGCGCATCATTTGATAAGAAAAAAAGTGATGACGGTGCATTTTCTTTAAGTGGCTGGCATTCTGGTTGTTTGCAATCAAGTAGGCGTAGGGGATTGGTCTTTATTCTTTCATGACAGTCCTTACAAAGAGTACCTAAATGTTTCTTGTAGTAATTCGTGAGCTCTTTTATAAATGCAGGACGAGTTTCTTTATCTCCCATTGAGTTAATATCAATAATCAAATCCTTGAATCCATATTCTTCAAGTATTGTCATCAAAGTGCGAATGATAAGAGCGTCTGCAATGGACTTGGTAGTACCTAGTATTTCTAGATTGAATTGTCGGAATTGCCTTAAACGTCCTTTCTGAGGATTTTCATGTCGATAAACTGGTCCATAAGAATATAGGAGCACTGGTTGAGTAAGGTTTTGCATTCCTTGCTCATGATATGCACGCATAACAGATGCAGTGT
>CALRDS010000022.1 GCA_943354975.1 Candidatus Nomurabacteria bacterium
AGAGATAAGCTAGTGGCAGATTTAGACAAAAAAGGATTCCGTCCACTTGAATTCTCTGAATTGGTAGCACTCGGTATCATGAAGCCTGAATATAACAAAAGAAACGAAATACTAAATACATATAAGAAATACTCTCTGGACGGTTATTCTCAGTCTCCGTATCTCATCTGGGATGGCGACAAGCGTAGCTTGCTCGCGTATGATGTGTCGTATGACTGGGATGTGCATCGTCGGTTCGTGTTTGTCCGCAAGTAGAACTTAGATTTTAGACACTTTGCTTAGGCTTTAGGCCTTTTGACTTTTCGAATTGAAAATAAGACTGGGAATATAAGAATAAGAAAGGGAGAGGTATACTGGGGATTTTTTGTCAGATAAAAAACAACCTAAAACAATAAACTCTGGTTTAATTAGTATCCTGTTAGAGCTAGCACGAGACGTGTCTTTACGACACGTCTCGTGCTAGCTGTTAATGGCGGGCCCACTTGGAATCGAACCAAGGTCTTTCCTTTTGGAGAGGAAAATTCTGCCTCTAAACTATAGGCCCATTTTACTAGCTAACAAAAGCTTAGTTGCTAGCAATGTACGCTTAATACTAACATCAAAATACTTAACTTGCACACATCCTCTATATCCCTCTTTTATATTTAAACCGGATTCTTTTTTATTGAATGTCTTTGTAAATTTTGATCCTGGTATAGATGTAACTTTTGACCAAAATAATTTTTCTTTACTTTCATTATGATAACTGTGTAAATGCATAACTACTCTAAATTTACTCTCATCAAGATCAAAGCTCTTTCTTAAAGCTGAAAGGAAAATGCCCACAAGAACTGGATCTGAGTTTGTAAATTCTAATACTCCGAAATTACTTTTTCCACCTTCACATTCATAAGAAATCGAGGCCACTAAAAAAGCAAACTCTCGGTTAAAAATAACTCCGCTCAGTAAACCTTGAGCAACTAAATTAGCCTCTTTTTGTCTATTTTCTCTTTTTTTAATAATAGCCTGAGTAGCTTTCATTCTACCTTGATTAGCTTTTTCGATTAAAATATTTTTTGCTTTACTGTTAAGATGGACTTTCCTAACGAGGAGAGAAACTGTACTCTGTGCCATACTAAATTTTTTAGCTATTTCTCTAATAGAAAGTCCCTCTTGTCTCGATTGAGTGGCTTGTAATTTAATTCGATTACTAATCATAGGATACATATATTATATCCTAGATATTATATAAGTAGTATGGATAAGTAAAACAAAATCCGCCACTTTGGCGGATTTTATTTACTTCTTTGTCTCCTTGAACATAACGTGTTTTCTAAGTTTCTTCGAATACTTCTTAAGTTCAATCTTATCAAAAATTATCTTTTTATATCTTTAACAACTAAATCATTTGCATCTATTTCGTAATTCATTTGATAAATAGAAGGTTTTCCTCCAGCTATTCGCATCTCTTTACAAGCCGCAACGACAGAGGCTGCGAAATCCCTTTGTGAACCGTTAATAATACATTCAGTATTTGGTGTTTCTGAGTTTTTACCTGTTAAGTCTATGCTATGTTTACCATTCGAAATAACGCCATTAATATAGGTAATGCCATATTCCTTAAAAACTTGTTGTGCATACGGGGATACACTTATTTTAACAGAACCATGAGGAGCTTCGATTGACTCGCTAATCCCCACTTCTTTTGAATTTTGTCTTTTAACTTCATTCATAATCTGAGCTGCAGTAACCCCACGTAAAACTGAAGCCAGTCTTTCTTCAGATGAGCTTTGTTTATTCCCACCGTTAATATAAAGATTTTTACCATCCACACTTAAACTCAGACCCATACTTTGCGTTACGCTAAATTCTCTCACACCAATTTTGTTTAATTCACTCTTCAAAATCTGAAACTCTGGAATATTGCTGGTATCGATAATAGTAGCGCGTGCTTCTGCTTCATTCATTCCTCCAGCTAATGCAGCAATAGAGAGTGATGCTATCCCAACTATTTTTGGTAAGTTAAACATTACTTCTAATTCTTGAGGTGATTTACTTATTCCATCTGAAGGATTATTTGTTCCTTCTATTTTTGGTATAAAATTTTCTTGTGACATATTGTTCGTATTAAATAGTACCTAAAGTATAGCTTTTAAATTAAAAAAAAACAACCGAGGGTAGTGTTTTTTAATGTTATTTTTTAGACTCTTTAAACATCACATGCTTACGCAGTTTCTTCGAATACTTCTTAAGTTCAATCTTGCGAGTTACAAGTTTCTTGTTCTTAGTCGTCCAATAAACCTCTCCGGTTTCCTTGTGTTTTATTTGAATGAGATTATCCTGTCCTTTTGCCATAGTTGTATGATAATACAGTATTTTAGGCCTTTTTGCAAGGATTTTTAGAGGCCCAATTTCTTTGAGATATACGCTTCTAATTCATCTATTTTTATTCTATCTTGATTCATAGTGTCCCTATCACGCACCGTAACAGCGAGATCATCCAATGTGTCAAAATCAACCGTGACACAGTACGGTGTCCCTATTTCATCCTGTCTACGATAACGCTTACCAATTGACTGAGTCTCATCGTATTGAACACGTGCGATTTTCGAAAGTCTCTTCGTAATATCTTTTGCCGGACCGGATAATTCATCTTTTTTAGAAAGTGGAAGTACAGCTACTTGAATAGGCGCAATAGACGGACTAAATGAAAGCACTGTGCGAGTTTCATCTCCTACAACTTCTTCTTTATATGCACTAGTTAATACTGCGAGAATCGTACGTTCAACTCCGATAGATGGCTCAATACAATGTGGAATATATCTTTCTTTTGTTTCTTCATCAAAATATGAAAGGTCCACTTTACTAAATTCACTGTGTTGTTTCAAATCAAAATCTGTTCTATATGCCAATCCTGCTAATTCTTTTTGACCAATCGGAAAATCAAATTCGAAATCTATCGTCCTTTTACTATAATGTGCACGGTCACCATCCCCTATTTCCACTTCATGGATAAACTTTTCATTTAACCCTATCGAAAGCATCCACTTTTTAAATTCTTTTCTCAATTCTTCAAAAGTTTCTTCCCATTTTGACTCATGACAAAAATACTCTATTTCCATCTGCTCCATTTCACGCAGTCGAAATACGAAATCTCTCGGTGCGATTTCATTTCTGAATGCTTTTCCGATTTGAGCCAACCCAAATGGCATTTTTGGATGAATACTATCAACAACGTTTTTAAAGTTTACAAACATACCACCAGCTGTTTCTGGGCGAAGGTACGAAATAGAATTTGGGTCCTCTGTAGCGCCAATATTTGTCTTAAACATCATGTTAAATTGGCGTGGCTCACTGAGCACTGTGTTATCTTCCGGACAATGTTGTACTCCATCTTTTTTCTCTACATGGTCAGCCCTAAAACGTCTATGACATTTTGGGCATTCAACTAATGGATCAGAAAATCCAGACACGTGACCGCTAGCCTCCCATGCACGGGGATTCATGAGAATATCCGCGTCTATTCCATACATATCATCACGATCAGTTACAAAATGTTTCCACCATGTATTTTGTATATTTTTCTTTAAAGTTACTCCGAGCGGCCCATAGTCAAATGTACCCGCTAGACCCCCATAAATCTCACTTCCAGGAAAAATAAACCCCCTCCTCTTACAAAGTGATACTATTTTCTCCATCTTTGATTGTGTTTCGTTGTTCATGATTGTGTATATCTGATGTCTACTGTCTGTGGGCTAAATGTCTAGTATATAAACATTCCACCCAATATTTTATTAAACAAAGGTAATAATCCACCAATTGAGAAAATAATAAATAATCCGATTAAACCCCAAAGCATATGATTACGGCCGGTTGTCTTTTTCTCTGGGTCATTCATGTCATAAATGTATTTAAATACACCCCACAGAAAATATAGAAACGCTATGGCGGCAGCAAGTTGATATAGAGGGCTGAATATTTGGGTAACGACATTTTGAAATATCTTTTCAGAATTCGAAATAGTTGCATTCATAGTATTTCAAAAGTATACCATAGGGTAGTTTTCATTACGGACATGATTATAAAGAATAAATCCGCCTGTAGGCGGATTTATTCTTTTAAGCTTTAAATTTCTTAACTTGAAATAATTAACAAGGTAAATTAGTTGGACAAGGTGCTGGAACAGAAGGAATCGGGACAGACCCACCTTGACCGATACCCACAATAGATCCTAGGAATCCTACTAGACCCCATATAGAAACCATAACGAAAAGTGCGATGATTGCATAGCCCATACCCTTAAGAGAGGTAGTCTTTGCTTCCGGATCAGCACGTCCCTTCCAGATAAATTCAATAAGAAACCAAAAGAATGCGAGAACTGCTAGACCAATAGTAAACGGAATAAGACGAGAAACAATAGCCTGAGCGAGGTTTAGTAAAGAGATAAGTGACCCACCATTAACCTGACCCTGTACTGCAGACTGTCCTATCAGGACTGTCCCACCGTTTTGATTACCTACCACAACTGGAACTCCTCCTATTGTTCCTCCCACTTGAATAACCTGTGCAGATACTAGCGCGAAGCTAGCAAGTGCAAGCGAAACTGAAATTAAAGCTTTTTTCATATTATTTTATTTGTATATCTAGAAGTATATCCCTACTATGGTAGTTTGCAAGGGACGATGTGGACAGTAACTAATTATTTTTCTACCTAAAAACTAATTAATCACCATTACACCACACTTTCCATTGTGCCACCAACCTTTTTCTCCGCTACCGTTAACACATTCCGCTCCATTTACTATACAATCTCCATCTGCATTTTGACCATTGGGACACCCAGCAGAAGGAGGAGCCGTTAAATCATTCCCTGCTGGAGTAGGCGTAGGCGCTGGCACTCCAACGCACGAGCTCCCATTCCATGCGGAACCGGGCGCGCACGATGGAGCACCAGGGGTAACATAACACCCATAAATATCAGTCTCACTATTTTCACATAATCCAGCGCGACCAGCTACTGTGCATGAAGAACCATATGGCTTCTGATAACACTGGGTTCCTACTCCACTTGTTGCTGGAGTATTTGGTGTCGGTAGCCCATCGACATCAGTTCTTTTTCCACCTCCTGACCCTCCTTCAAATCGAATATCTGGAATCATGATTACTGTCTTTCCTTCGATTCCAAATATTCTTTGAGCGTAACGTACTATTCCCCATACAGAGAACATGACAAAGAGTGCGATGAGTCCCCAGAGCATGAAGTTTCTACCATTCTTTTCTTTTGTGGCATCTCCTGCACGTAATCCCCAGATGTATTGAACTATCCCCCAGAAGAATGCGACAACTCCGAGAGTTAAACATAAAACTGCCAGCGCTCCCACAATCGATTTAGTAAAAGTACTAACTAGACCTCCTAATGTTGTGAATCCCTGTGTTGCTTCGTTTCCAGTTATCGCAGCACTTACAATAAGTGGTAAAGATAAAAGAGTGGTAATGACGAGAGGACGAATGTTAAAAATTTTAGACATAATGTTTATTAGAAACAGTATATAGCGGGAAGATAATATCTAGAAGTGTACTGTTTACCTAAAATATCACTAGCAAGAACCTATACGACAATCTTGGGTACTATCATCAAATTGCCAACTATCACCGGAGGTGTCTGCAGAATTATCTGCTGGCGCGTTATCTGGAGAATAATGTGCCTGATCAAACGACGATCTATCATCAACAGGGCTGTACTGATCAAACGACGATCTATCGTCAACAGGGCTGTACTGATCAAACGACGATCTATCGTCGTTGGTTCCTCCCAATGTAGAGACTGGAGAACATCCACTTCTGGCCTCATTATCTGCAATATATCCGCTTGGACATACTCCATTGGAATTGGCTTCAGTTGCGGGTGTTCCTGTTCCACCGTATGCCTTATATGCAGGCATACATTCCGCTGAAGTATTCCCATTTCCGAGACAGGTACTGTACGCTTCCTGTGCAAGATTCTGTGCGCCAGAACCTGATCCTCCGGCTGCAGCATAGGTGGCCTGACATTGTGCAGAGCTCACACCATTCCTTGCAACACAGGCATTATAGAGTTTATTTGCATTATTCTGCATACCAGATCCTGCTCCACCAGCAGACTGATAAGCTGCTTGGCATTGGGAAGCATTACCACCCTGATTCTTGCATGAACTATATGCTTGATTCGCCACGGTCTGTGTCGCTACACTTCCATATCCTGAAGGCAATTTCCCAGTCGGAGTACCTCCCACAACACTTCCATTACCCTTTCTATTAAATGGACTTCCTGTATCCAAAGGAGAATTTATTCCAGTTCCATCGCTTCTAATGTTATTACTTCCAGACCCTCCTTCAAACCGAATATCCGGAATCAATATCGTATTCTGTCCTTCGATTTCAAATATTCTTTGTGCATAACGTACTATTCCCCAGACAGAGAACATAACGAAAAGTGCAATAAGTCCCCAGAGCATGAAGTTTCTGCCATTCTTTTCTTTTGTGGCATCTCCTGCACGTAATCCCCAGATGTACTCAACAACTCCCCAGAAGAATGCAACTACACCGAGTGTGAGAGCTAGAACTGCGAGAGCTCCTACAATCGATTTAGTAAAAGTACTAACTAGACCTCCTATTTTTTCAAATCCTGTACTAACTTCACTTCCATTTATAAGAGCAAAGGTAGTAAAAGGAATAAAGATAAGACTGGCTATGATAATAGAACGCAGACGAAAAATCTTGGACATGGAGATTATTAAGATACAGTATATAACACACTTAGTTGAAAATCTGTAAAGTTATCAAATTATGAGTGGACATTGGACAGTCTAAAGTCTAAAAGTCCAAAGTCTGTAAAGTAAGAATGCAAATTAAGAAGCACACTTACAGTATTGCCGTTTCTAACAGATTGACTACAATCTAAAGAAATCGGGAACCATTCGGCACCTCTTAATCTAATTCACTTTCAACTTTATGGACTTTATAAACTTTTAACTCTCTTTATCCTAATATCGCATTTACTGTGTCGCGAATAGCAAACATAAAAGATTCTGCCAAAAAAGAAATGACTGTTGTGGCTACTGCTATAAAAAGCCACTTGTGTGATTTTGTAATTTTCTCCGGGTTCCCTTGAGCTGCTACATATGAAAATCCTGTATATATCCACATTGCGATTATTGCTGGATATATAAACCATCTAACTAAAAGGCGGACCAAGAGTAGTAAGAAGTCGTACAAAGTATCTGTCCCCTCAATAGGACTAGAAAAATATTCTCCAGTTTCAGCATATGCATGAGGAATTAATTCAGTAGAAAAAAGAGGCTGAAATACTTTTAATATCCATTGAGACACTCCGAGGGCAGACATCAACCAATATGCAAGCCCAAATGTTGCCACCAAGACAGCAAAACTTATAACTGCACCTGTTGCCTTCGAACGATACTCGCTAATGACTTCAGGTTTTCCTCCTGCAAGCATGGCTTTAACTGGTCCCCAAGCAAGATAGAAAAGTATAAGGACTGTTATAAATGTAGCCGAAAAAGCAACAATCCAACTAAATCCTGTTTTTAAAGTACCAAAAAAATTTGAAGGAGAGCAATTAGGGTTCGAATCTCCACATCTAGTACTGTTAAAATCAAGCGCACCCGCCGCAGAAACTCCATGGAAAGAAATAATTGAAAGAAACAAAGCTATAAGTAATGTTAGTGCGTGTTGTCTTTTCATGATTGGCATTAAGTATTTATAATTCGTATTTTCTAAAAACTGACAACTGTAAACTAAAAACTATCATTACTGTGGAGTATACAGGTCTTGCAATCTAGATACAAAGGTATTCGCTGCATCCGATGGTCCCTGCCTGTTGTTAATAATATCCGATATCATCGTTGCTGTTAAATTTATACTTTGTACCGGGAAAATATCGTACCACGCTCTTGCGATAAGCATGCTACGAGCTACTACACTACTTAACCCCGGAGTTACAGCGTATGATCTAAGCGCGGGGACGGCTCCCAAAATCGCAGCGATTGACGGAGAAATTGTTGGTCCTGCGAATTGCGCCTCTACTGTAAACGCAGCAGTTGGATTCCTCGTGGTCTTTAGTGTTGCTATTCCATACATACGCGCCGCTGTCACAGAAGTATTATATCCACGAGTTTGAGGAAGCGACGTCATTTCAAAATCCGCCTTTGGATTACGTGCTCGAAGAGTTTCTAATTCTCCAGAATATCCAACATACATAGCGAGTTTTTCTGCGACAAACTGGTCCGTTGCATTTGCTCCAGACTGAGGCCATGTATACGTAGTCTGTGTTGGGTCTGCAAATTGTGCGAAATATCTCGCTGCTGTAGTTAGCGGTTGAATCTCCCCTACTTCGGTTATAGGAATATTTGCCAAAACAGTAGCACGCGTGGTCCCATCTTGATTGTATTGAGTAAGTACTGGTGTCTGACCTAGTTGTGCCACTATTGTCATCAAAATATCTTTTGCGTAAGGTGTAGCAGGAGAGCCTAAATCAATAGCAGATTCAATAAATTGTCTTTGCTTATTTTGCATTGTTAATATTGGTACAAATCTAGAAACCTCATCCCAATATTCAGGTGGTGCTATGATTCCATGTTTTGAAAAAAGAGTTCTATTATAAAAAAGAACCATCGGTTCGATAGAAACAGGAAGTGCAAGCGCTCCTAACGGAGAATAGAAAAGTTTCGCACCATCGACGTATGTGGTATTAAAAACATCTCCTGAAATTGATGTAAGCGGAAATGGATATAATCTAGATTTTTGAGAAAGAATTATTTGATGTGGCGCCAAAATCAAATCCGGCCCTGTACCATTGGCAAGTGCCTCGAGTAACGCTTGAGCAAAAATATCTTCCCTAACTTCTTTATATATAACACGATAGGTCTCTGCTTTTGGGTTAAAAGCTTGGACAACTTTGCTCATTTCAGTTTCTGGTAATGTCCCCCACATAACTACTTCACCTACTATTTTATTAGCATTACTATTCCCAATTGGAAGCTTTCCAGAAAATATAAGAACTGCGAAAAGTGCAGCAAAGATACCAAGCCCAAGAAGAATGTTCTTCAACATGTAAATAGTATATAGTAAATAGTACTTACTACGTAGTGGATACGGATGAACGACCACTTCGTGGTCGTTCATTTCCTACATTGAAAGTGCTATGAATGCGTAATGATAATCTCCCGCAGGAAGTCTCTTCAACATTCTGAATCCATGTTTCTGAACTAATTGTTCTGCGAGTTCTTCTGGAACTACATGATCTTTGTGTGGGCCAACTCCACCATGCGAATCACTCCACTCAACTATTAGCAACTGTCCCTCTGGCTTTAAAACTTTTGAAACATGTGTTAGAAATGATTCAATATTTTCTAGTTGAAATAAAACATTCGACACCACGACCGCATCCAAACTGTATGCATCAATAGGTACACTCTTTTCAACATTTGCCCATAACATTTCTACATTCATTATTCCTCTTTTCTCAAGAGTTCCGGCGAGTGTGTGTAATGCATCGCGATGAACGTCCACTGCATAAACTTGTCCCATTTCCCCGACTTGATTAGCGAGTGCGATAGTATAAACCCCAGTTCCACAACCAATATCCGCCGCGCGCATCCCCGGCTTTAAATATAGTTCCCTTACGAGTTTCTCTGGAGTTAAAAACATGAGTATAGTTTACCCCGTTAGAAAACAAAATCCTATAGGAATAAGCACATCTTAAAAAGAGAAAGAATTTTAAAAGTCAGAAATTGGTGAGGATACGCAAATTTTATACACAAAATCAATTAGTCATACATTTCAAAAATTGCTTTAGATACGAGGCGCGAGCGATTTTTTTCACTGAGGACAACAGCGCGAGGCACACTAGTTGCTAGTTGATAAAAACTCAACAATATTTTTATCTATCTCACTTTTATCCTCTTCTATTTTATTTATAAGTTTACGGAAAGATAATCTTAATTCATCTGAATCAATCTTTGCAGGACGATTCTCCATAATCTCCGAGATTCCAGATCTATTGAGTGCCTCCCAACCATATGGAGTTGCTTCAATCTCTGTTAATTGCAATCTTATAGTGCTACTTAATCTCACGATTCTCTCGCGTAAGTCTTCAAGTTCAGCACCGCGCGCTGAATACAGTTCATCAATACTATTTACTATAAATAAAACTGCCGATCTTAATTTTTCGATTTGATTTAAAACAAAATGTATATTTCTTCTTCGCTCTTCTAATTCGGGCGGGATATTTTCATCTTCCATGGTGCCTTCTTTTCTGTTCGGATTTAAAGGAGGATTAACTTCAGGGTTAGAAAAAACGTTCATACTATTTGTCTGTCAAAATA
>CALRDS010000023.1 GCA_943354975.1 Candidatus Nomurabacteria bacterium
TCATATCTTTACTGAACCTGGTACATACATTGTACGCATATGTACAAATGCAAATATTGGATGGACTATCGACAACTCACTTATTGCTGATTCAGGTAGTGGTAATAATTGTGGAGGGTGGATGGATGTTACTGTAATCCCAACTTGTAGATCAGGAGCAAGTGCTGGACTTGATTGGGCCTATGTTTGGAATGGAACGATGTGCACAGCTCCAGATCTTATCGGAGGGAATACCACAGCACCAGCAATAGCAAAACCAGGAGATAGTGTAACATTCACTGGAACAATATCTAATTCTAGTTCTAATTCTAGTGACGGTTCTGCTCCAATTCGTGCCATAAAAAGTGCCCCTGGGTTTGCAAATACTTTTTCTGTATTTAAAATAGATCCAGCTTTACCTGATCCAATATCAGTAACTACAATTTCTGGTAAAGTTATAACAGGAGGGAGATCTCCAAGAACAAACTTTGCTGCAACCCCTATTACATCTCTTGATGTTGGTGCGTCTGCTAATGTAACTGGTACTCATATCTTTACTGAACCTGGTACATACATTGTACGCATATGTACAAATGCAAATATTGGATGGACTATCGACAACTCACTTATTGCTGATTCAGGTAGTGGTAATAATTGTGGAGGGTGGATGGATGTCATTGTTGCAGCTCCTGCTATAGTAGTCCCGCCACAACAAACTCTAAGTAATACTAGTGTCATAAACTTATCAGCAAATACTAACGACAGGTCTGGAAATAACATTATTGTTGATGGAAAAACTGAATCCCTTACATCATTTACAAGTGGAAATATTTCCAAGGTTAATTTGAGTGCGCCTCAAACTATTGGCGGACAATCAGTTAATATAGACAAATCAGTAACACTTTCTTCTGGTCCATCAGAAGCGCCGATTGTTATAAAAAATAGTTCAGTGCCTGATGTCAGTGTTTCCATTCCAAATAATACAACAATTCTAGCTCCGTCAAATTGGGATGAGGTTCTTACTCCTCCAAAATCTGGATCAGGATTAGGAAGTACTCCATCTGGTTTTAAAGTTGGAGACACTGTTATAAATCTTGGATCAGCAAATTCTACTTTATTATTTGATAAACCTGTAACAATCACTCTAAGTGGAGTAAATGGAGACGTTGCATACAAACCTACTAGTGGAAATACTTTTATTCCAATAACTAATACTTGTTCTGGAACATATGATAACCCTACAATAACCCCAAATACACAAACTATCAACGAACCTGTTAATAGGTGTGGTATCCCGATGACATTTCCATCTGCCCCAAATGGAGGCATGACAGCGGTAAACTCAACATTTGGAATATCAGATATAAAATCACTTCAATTCCAAGTAGTTATTGACAATGACCCTGGGATCAACAGTAACTTATTCTTACAACTGTATGATGCATACATAGATAACACAGCCCAGTACTTTGGTATACAAACTACAGGTCTTGTATTATTTTCCAGATTTAGAACAATAGACCCAAATGACGCATCAGTTCCAAGTGGATCAACACTTTATATTGATGACAATCCAAATAGTGGAGAAGGATCAGTAAGTATTAGCCTACGAAAAAAATTTCCTTCACTTCCCGCTGGGACTTATATCATACAAATGACTCGTGAAAACTTTGATGGCACTGGTGACTGGTTTAAGTATTCTATAACTTTTCCTAATGGCTCTAAAGAAGATATTGGAAGTATTCGTTTCCCACGTGCTAAGGTTGGTACTCCTGCAAGTTTCCATGAATATGGTGGTACATGGACAGAATTCTGGGACAATAATGATTCTACTCTACATCCTGTTCCTTTTTGGCATATCCGTACATCAGTCACAGCCAACGGAAGTAGTGTGCCAATTAGCGCTGTATCTAGTTATTTAGGAGGAATGCCAAATTCTGATATCTATGCAGAAAAAGCTGGAGGTTTAGTCCATCATGTTATTGGTGGATGTGTACAAAGAGTTCACTTGGCTGGAGATCTATGGAACAATATAACGGGTGGAGTCACCAACTTACCTTCTGGGGCAAATTTCCCAGGTGAATGTAAAATCACAAATGGAACTGACACAAAAATCCTAACATATCACCTTACAACTTTCGCAGAAATGTTTGCCCTTCCTCCTACTATTGATACTTTATCTATTTCTCCTACAACAATTCCTTTTGGGGGGCAGTACGATTCACTTAAATTTAGTTCAACGAATGCTATTGGTTGTACCGTCAATGGAAATTCTAGTCATGGAACGTCTAATACTCTCGGCAAACCAAATGGTCCATACGAATTAACTAAAGATTTTAAAGTTGTATGTTCTAATTCTGCTGGAGTTGCGACAAGTAAAACTGTGACTCTTAGAGTTGACCCTCCTCCTAGAGTTGAAGCATCTATTGAGCCGTCTATAAATTACATTTCATACGGCGGATCATTCACATCTATGTCATATAGTTCTACGAATACTGTTAAATGTGAAAAATATGATGACGGAACAAAAGACACTTTATGGAATGAATCACTAAGATCAAATACTTGGCTACCAACTGGTCCATACTTTGCAGACAAAACTTGGAAATTCAAATGTTACAACGAAGTGGGAAGATCAGCTGAAAAATCTGTAACACTAAAGGTTTGTCCAAAAGGATACATAACTACTGGAACATCTTGCACAAATCCAGAGCCAGAGTCTACAATCTCTCCATCTGGGTCAATTTTAATTCCAATTGGCCAGCCATTTGTATTTTCTTCAACAGCAAAAGATAATTCTTCTACTTCATTTGATCCTAATTCAGATATGATTGCGTACAACTTAGAATGGAAAAAACCAAACGGTGAATTCAATTCGCAAGGATCTGATCCCGGAGGAACTGTAACTTACTCTGGAGAAACAACTTTTTCTACAAAAGGAACAGCTAGTATGCGGGCTACATTGACACCAAATACTCAAGGGTATTATCAAGTACGTTTTGCAATACAAGACAACAAGGAAGCCACTATCTTTAATAGTGAGAAAGAGCGAAAGAGATACTCCCCTTTTACTACTGTAGCTGTAATCAAAGGGGTGGGTTCATCAATCTACACAAATCCTACAGATCCTTCAAAATTAAAATGGGAATGTTTTAATGCTGATCACGCGACGCTTGTAACAACTGAAGGATCACAATCAAATGACTTTACAAATAAAACAGTTCCACCTAAAACTGGTAATATTTCCCCTGCTGATGGAGCTACATATACCTTAACTTGTGAAAACATAAAAAGTGGCGAACGTAAATCATTCGCATATTCTCTTCCAACAATATCAACCTCTAACGTAGGTCCTACAAATGCAACTATCAACTGGGATTGTAAAAATACAGCGGTTACAACTGCGACCATAGACCGATTCCCTGGAGCTGGTACCAATGCTCCTAGTGTTAGTGGCTCAAGAACTGATTCTGATTTACGCGCGAATACAGAATATTCATACACTCTTAGATGTTTTAATGCTATAGGTGCTCAGGTCGGAACTAAATCAATTAGCTTTACAACTCAAATGGCTTCTGTTGCACAAAACTTGGCTATAAAAGCATTCGTAAAAGGAGTTTCTTCTGACTCTGGTACATACTCCTCTACCCAGCCACTCTTTGCTACAACTCGAGACAATCAATTTAATTCATGGGGTTACAAAATAGAAGGTGATGCAACCTCATGTGTAATGGATCAGAGAAATGATGGAGGAGAATTTTACCCAGTAATACCTTATGCTAGTGACCCAACAGGATTTACTTTCCAATTCAGCAGTCTTTCTCCGTCTGATAAAACTTCGTTTGCTTCAGGTTTTGCGATACAACATGACTGGAGGTTAACCTGTGCAGATGCTGAAGGTAAGAAAAAATCATTGATATGGTCACTAGTTAAGTCCAACAACTCTCCTACTGTAATTGATGCCTCTCTTGATCTAAATTGTGGAGGAACTCCATCACTTTCAGTTCAATGTGCTAACTCTGACTATTATGAAGTCATTAAAACTGGTTCAGCTTCCCCTGTTTCAAACGAAAACACTACAAGAGCTACAGTACAAATTAATTCCCCTGGCCAATACAAGGTTATCTGTAAGTCAGGAGGCGCTTCTGGCACTGCTAGCCGTGAAGTATTCCGTACATACACTGCTTCTATGTGTAGTTCAAGAACGGCATCATTTACTGCATCTCCTTACAGTATTCGTTCAGGTGGAGTAACTACTCTCTTGTGGGATATAGCTCAACCCGTACCTGCTTGTACAATAACAGCGACACCTGTGTGTGCAGGAAGCTGCAGTGGCCCAGTATATGCAGATAACCGAGCTGATGCTGATAAAGTTAATCTAATGTTTGAAAATGAAACTACAGATGCGAATGACCCTAATTTCTTAGCAGATGATAGACCTCGTCGAAAAGTAGCAGAATCTATAAAAGAAGAGACGTTTAACAATGGTATTCGTGGACACTCCCTAGGAAAGAAGACTATCAGACTAAAGTACACCACCGACATATCCCTAAATTGCCCTGATGCGTCTCAGAAGATTAGAGTGAAGGTCTCGAATGAGAATCTAAACTAGAGATTCCCTAAATCTGATATACTAAATTTATGTTTAATCTTTGGCCATATCTACTGAGGCTCGCCATAGCTTTTTACTTCATATATCCCCACGCACAGGAGCTCATGAAAGGCGCAAAGAAAGTAAACCTAGCAGTATTTAGTTGTATAAATGAATACATTCCTTCTGCGGTAGCCTTCACCCTTTGGCATGGTCTATATGTACTACTTGGAGTTATCATTCTAGTTTGGCCTCGCCCAATATTCCCACTTGTTATGGGATTATTTATTCTGTCTAGTCAGCTTTATATAAACTTCTCATTGCACAGTTACTCTGCAGCAAATATGCTTCTATTTGTTCTGGTTCTCGTGACGCTAGCCCTTATCATCTATCATTCTCGTCCTCAATTCAGATAAAATCTACTGTGCTTTACAATTTGCGAATGTCTTAGCTCCACTTTCAAGTAGAGATACTGAACCATCCCCCTTATTTGCAAGCACTGTTACGCCATCCTTACTTTTAAACACTGGCTTACCTGCCGTTAAATCCTGTGGTAGAACCATTGAACGAACTGTTTTTCCATCTGTAAGTTTTAGTTCTGCCCTTGCTCCATTCTCGAAAATAAATGTTCCGTCTATTGTTTTACCTCCATCACATATGAAATGTGAGCCGGCGTATTTATTTTCGACTGACCCCTTTGTGCTACTTGTGCTAAATTCTTTTTTTTCTAAATTAATCGCAGGAATAACTTTATCATTATTACCAACCTTAATGTTCAAATCATTACTAATAAGATAAACGACTCCGGACAAAACCAAAACGAACACTGCGCCAATAATATACGCATCTTTATTATTTGTATTTTTGTTTATTTCTTTCAATGTTCTAAGTATATTACAAATAATCCTCCTAAAATATACCTATACACATATTTGTGTACACCCCATTAGACAGAGGCCCCGCCAAAATACATACTTTTTTAATACCTGTCTAACGGGGTATACTTTGAAAGATGAAAGATATTCCCCTCCTGCCTTCGTCACCTATTTCTGACATATCAAGAATCTCTCCTATCCACTCCGGGGGGTTGAAAAAACTGGGTTTAAATAAAATTATTGACCTTTTGTACCATTTCCCGACTCGCTATGCAGATATGCGAGAAATTTCTGGGGCTAGTTCACTTGTTGCTGGTCAATCTGTAACAATTTATGGTGTTATGGAAAAGGTTTCAGTGCGTAGAAGTTTCAAGGGACACGTTCCCATGACTGAGGCCAGAATCGCTGACAACACTGGTGGGGTACGAGCTATTTGGTTTAATCAAGCATATATAGGAAAAATGTATCCAAATGGTACAAAGGTGAAAATCTCAGGTGTTGTCCAAGAGGATAGTCGCGGATCATTACTCTCTAACCCGATGATTGAAAGAGTTACAAATGATATCCCCGAATCAAACGAAAGTCTTTTCGCATTAAATACAGAAAGTGAATTTCTAACCCCAGTTTATAAAGAAACAAAAGGAGTAACTTCACTTTATATATATACTCTCATTAAAAAATCAGTTGAGTTAGGAGTTATAAAGAAAATAGATGACCCAATACCACCGCATATACTAAAGAAACTACATCTACCAGAACTAAAAGATGCTCTACTTTATATTCATTTTCCTAAAAATGAATCCCTAACTATTGCTGCCCGAAAACGTTTTGCTTTTGAAGAAATTTTCCATCTTCAGCTTAAACAATACCAAGAAAAATTAGAGGCTAAACATTCACTGGCTTACCCAATAAATTTAAATAAAAATGAGATCCAAGATTTCATAAAAACTTTTCCATTTACGCCTACAGAGTCACAGTTAAATGCTATCGATTCAATACTAAAAGATATGTCCCGTAAAGAGCCAATGGGGAGACTGCTTGAAGGAGACGTGGGGAGTGGGAAAACTTTTGTAGCAGCAACTGTTTCTCACGGAGTTTTGCAAAACAGAATTGGTAAGTCGGGCCCTCGTCTTCAAATAGCCTATATGGCTCCGACAGAAATATTAGCAAAACAACATTTCGAAAGTTTTATAAAATATTTCAAAGACACTAATATAGAAATAGGTTTACTCACTGGATCTGGATGCGCGAAATTCCCGAGCAAAAATAACTCTGCATCATACACTTCTGTTTCCAGAGCACAACTTATTTCATGGATATCTGGTGGTCGAGTTTCTATAGTAATAGGCACCCATACATTAATCCAAAAATCAGTAAAATTTGCCAATCTAGCTTTTATAATAATAGATGAGCAACACCGCTTTGGCGTTAAACAAAGAAAAGCACTGGCCCAAAGCAGGGTTGGTGTTGAAGAAAAGAAAAGGGAATTGCCTCACTTACTTTCGATGACTGCCACCCCTATTCCTCGCACACTAGCTCTCACCATATTTGGAGATTTGGATTTAACAGTAATTGACGAAATGCCTGAGGAGCGCAAGAAAATTATTACTGAAGTCATATCCTCTTCTAAGCGACAAGAAACTTATGAATTAATACGAAAAGAGTTGAAATCTGGTAAACAAATGTACGTAATATGTCCACGCATTGATGAGCAAGATGAGGAAGAAGCACAAAAGAGAACATTAAAAAGTGTAAAAGAAGAAGCTAAAAGACTAGCAGAAATAATATTTCCAGAATTTGTGGTCGACATATTACACAGTAGAATGAAAAAGGAAGAGAAAGAAGAAGTGATGCAAGATTTCTTGGATAAAAAGTCTGATATTTTAGTTGCAACTTCTGTGATTGAAGTCGGGATAAATGTACCGAATGCGACAGTTATCATTATTGAACATGCAGACCGTTTCGGGTTAGCACAATTACACCAATTGCGTGGCCGAGTTGGGCGTAGAGAGTACCAATCATACTGTTATTTATTTACAGAGAGTAAAGGCGAAATATCTGCGCGACGTTTAAAAGCATTGGTGAATGCAAAAAATGGATTCGAACTCGCAGAACAAGATATGTTGGCACGCGGAATCGGTACTCTTATGGATGGCAAACAATGGGGAATAAGTGACCTGGCGATGGAGGCAATAAAAAATCCAAAGCTCGTAGAAATAGCGCGTGATGAAGCAAAAGAATTATTGGACAATGACCCAACTCTTGAAAACTATCCTGACTTAGCAAAAATTATAAAATCTAGAGAAAAAGCACATATGGAATAAGTTCCTAAGATTTGCTATAGTTTAGGACAATCACAATGCATCCGTAGCTCAGTTGGTAGAGCCGTCGTCTTATACACGACTGGTCCCTGGTTCGAGTCCAGGCGGATGCACAAAATTGAGCGAAGTGAGATTTTGTGCATCCGCAGAAACACAACTGCTTGTGTTTCGTTTGGACGAGAAAGCCACAGGCATATTTCGCTAGCGAGCGAAATGCCGAGGAGTGGCCTGCGAAAAGTTTTTGTGACGACAAAAATTTATTTGTAGGCAAGCCGTCAAAATTTAAAAAATGTATAAGAATTCTTTACAAAAAAAATAAAGATGTAGTATTAATACTGAAGCGGGCTTATTAAAAAGACCGCGGAAACCCAAAAACAGGAGACTTAGCAATGGGAGATGTATGCAAAAACATGCCAGGCCACAGCGCCTGTGCGAAGGATATAATCAGGACCACGGAAGGAAAGGATGGATGCCTTGGGGATGGAAAGTGCGTTAGTCGGCGCCATCAACATCCGGAAGCACAGGTTGACCGGGCGCGTATTTTCCTTTCAGACCCGAGTATCGCGATGCTCCACGTGAAAAACAGTCACGAGCGTCGCCAAAAACAACCCCAATCCACCTCGGAGGCCGCGTAAGCGGTTTTCTTTTTATTAAATTATTTCTTCCTTCCTCTTCGGTACAATTCCGTGCGAAATTAATATTTTTTCAAACTCTTCTCGTTCAATACTTTCTACTCTCATCAACTCTTCAGCGATTGCAATGAGCACATGTTTCTTTTCTATAACTATATTGTGAGCTCTTTGCCATGCATTGTCCATTATATGTTTTACTTCGGCGTCAATCTTTTCGCCAAACGCTTCACTATATTCTTTTCCATATATTCCACGAAGTGATTGATCCCCTTCTGGAACCAAGGCCATCGGGCCAAGTGTACTCATGCCATACTTTGTAACCATGGCACGTGCCATGGCAGTCGCAACTTGTAAATCGTTCGACGGCCCAGTTGTGATATCTCCAAATATTTCTTTTTCAGTAACATAACCGCCGAGTGACATCGCGATATCATCTAAAAATGTCGCACGACTCATGAGACGCCTTTCATCAAGCGGAAGTTTCAGAGTATACCCTCCGGCATGGCCTCGTGCGATGATTGATATTTTATGTACCGGGTCAGCATCCGGCAAGCATGATGCGACGAGTGCGTGCCCTGCTTCATGGTATGCGGTGATTTTCTTTTCATGTGGTGTAAGCACATGGCTTTTCCTTTCAGGTCCAAGCATTACTTTCTCTATTGATCGAATTAAATCAAATTGCGCAACGGACTTTCTCTCCTCACGCGCTGCAAGTATTGCGCCTTCATTCATAAGAGAATACAAGTCAGCACCAGAAAATCCAGGGGTTCTCTCTGCAATTATTTTTAAATTAATATCTTCAGCAAGAGGTTTCATTTTTATGTGGACATTTAATATCGCTTCTCTATCATTCCTGTCTGGTAAGTCTAGTGTCACGCGACGATCAAATCTTCCTGGTCGTAGTAGTGCCAGGTCAAGCACGTCTGGTCTATTTGTTGCAGCCATAACAATCAAATTCATTGTGGGTTCGAATCCGTCCATCTCAACTAATATTTGATTTAGTGTTTGTTCTCTTCCCTCACCTTGTCCTCCGATTCCAGCAGAGCGAGTACGTCCAACAGCATCGATTTCATCTATAAAAATAATTGCAGGCGCTGCTTTCTTTGCCATATCGAACAAATCTCGTACACGTGATGCCCCAACTCCTACAAACATTTCTTCAAACTCTGATCCTGATAAATGGAAAAATGGAACTCCTGCTTCTCCAGCTACAGCTCGCGCAAGCATTGTTTTTCCAGTTCCAGGGGCACCCATAAGTAAAACTCCTTTTGGAATTTGTGCCCCGATATCGATAAACTTTTTCGGCGCACGTAGAAATTCTACTATTTCTGACAACTCTTCTTTCGCTTCTTTACATCCAGCAACATCTTTAAATGTAATTTTTTCTTTTGTGTCATCTGGATTGATAACTTTTGCACGTGACTGTCCAAATGAAAGTGCCTGCATGTTCGCACCTTTTATTCCGCGTGCAAGCCACCAAATCATAAACGCAAGAAATAGTATTGGAAGAACTATTGGAATAAGAGATGCCCAAAATGATAGCCCCCTATCTGATTTAACTGCAACTGTTACCCCCACAAGTGTTGAAGTACTCACCCCGTAAGAACGAAGCGTTTCTAGCACTGATGAACCACTTTCTTTTTTAGAAACTACTGATGATTTATCATTTTTAATTGCAGTAATATTATCCCCTTCTATAGAAATAGAAGTAATCTTTTTATCATTAACAAGTGTTGCGAATTCAGATAATGGAATTGTCGGAGTAGTCTTACTTTCTTGTAGTAAAGAATAACCCCATGTCAAAACCATAAAAATAACTAAAGCCGTTATCAGTTGTTGAGAAAATCCTCCAAGCTTTGCTCCTACTGAGGTTGAAGAACCTCCCGCTTTAGGTTTACCGAGTTTCATTTTCGCCATTTAGCCATTCTAGCACATGCTACAATTAAGATTAAA
>CALRDS010000024.1 GCA_943354975.1 Candidatus Nomurabacteria bacterium
ATTAAAGATATTAAGAATGGAATCAATGATAAATATACAAAATCAGATGCATATTTTATTATTCAGAGATATTTTAATAACGGTGGAAATATTTATGAAGTATATGATTATGTGAATAGTCATCCAGAATTGGTTTTTATGAAAGAAGCGGAGGATTTGCAGCCAGTCTCCTTTGACAAGGTTGAAAAAAGACATCTACCATTTACGTATTCAGATGATGGGATGTATGTCTATTTAGCATATTTAGAAATTTTACAAAAACATGGATATGCAGATATAGCTATAGCAGGATCTTTGGCTGGTCAATATGCAAAAATGGCATATTATAAAAAAATGATTCGTGAGGATAAATCGATAGGAAAATCACTTAGTTATCCTGACTATACTCAGGACGCTATAGATTTAGATATTAACAAAGCATTATTTTTTTCCGAAAAAATAAAAAATAATCTCCCCGAAATTATTTCTGAAGCCACAACTTCTAATAGCATAGTCAATAGAGATCTTTTAATCGGTAGTATTCAGTATGCTTCTGCGTTGAGATATTTACAGGCCTCCGGTGTTAATTTTCACTCACCCGTAACTTCTGGAGATATATTTTCTTTTGCAGTATCATTGGCACATAAATCTATTCCAGAGTTATATTTATCAACAGCTATTGCAAACGCGTCAACACTGCTTTTAGTTAAACCAAATAATAATGAATTAAGAAACGCTGTTTATCCATTTTTTGATTTTAATTCTAGGACAAATAAACCAACGGGTGTGGTAGATAAGGTATTAAAATCAAGATTTGAAAAATCGATTTCCAGGTTCAGTGATTTAAATGCTAATAGTAGAACGAATATTGTAGCATTGGCCAATAAAGTGCCTGAATTTAAGAAATGGCTTCTGTCCAATGATTGGGGAGAAGATGATTTTAGGTAATTTGCAATTTATAGAATCTTAAATTGTGTAGTATCATGCTTTTGCAAATTTTGGTAGACTTTAAAATATGATTATGAGTTTTTTATATAGTAAAATCCCACAATTCGAAAACGTGTGTAATATATGTTTTTCTCGCAATATCAAGAAAACACAATCGACATACTCGCACGAAGTTGGACCAACCTCTTATGTAAGAAATAAATCAATGAATTTTACAATTTGCCGGAACTGCAACTACAGTTTCTGTGGAGAGAATTTCAAGGATTATATTAGTCTTGGTTCTCAGAGTATGTCCAACTCAGATAAATTTAAGAGAGTTGGTGATGGTATAACGCCTGGGAGAGAATTTTTTATGACAAAAGGAGCAATTGCTATAATTAAAAGAGAAAAACTAAAGGTTCTAGTATTTGCTCCAGGTAATAGCCTGGATCATCAATTAATCAGAAAGATTGAATCAGTGATGGAATGTAAAATTACTGACTTGAAAAATTTTCAAGTTTCAGATTATTTTATTCCAATTGAAGCAAAAGAAGTTTTTGATATTGTTATCGCATGTGAGGTGGTAGAACATTTTATGAGTCCTAGAAAGGAGTTTTCAAATCTTTTTCGTTACCTTAACAAAAATGGACTACTGATAGTATCTACAGATACCCGCGTGAGCGAATGTACTACCGAGCGAGTATACCCATTTTTATATGGTCACACTAGTTATTATTCTGGGAGATCACTTATTTTTTTAGCTGAGATGAATAATATGTTCATTGACTTCAGAACACCAGAGGGTCAGAATTTTAATAGCAAAATTAAGAGATATATATATATGACAAAAAGTAAGGAGACATATTTCAAACTCGTAGAGCGTTTCGCGGTTATCACACGCCCTCTTTGTGAATAAATTAAAAATCTAGATTTATTTGGTATTTGGGTCTAGATTTTTATTAAATAATCTATCTGATTTAGATGTAGTATACTGAGGGTTTATTACTATATATGAAAACTGCAGTTGTTACAGGTGCCTACTCAGAAATAGGGTTACAGATTTGTAAAGGTCTTGCTTCTCAGGGTTATAAGTTGATTTGTCAATATTCAAGTATTGAAAAAAATTATATATTACAAAACGAAGGCATTACGGATTTTATCTCTGCGAAGGCTGATTTTAGTGATGATAAATCTGTAAAACAGTTTATAGATTTTATATACAAAAAAACTGACACTGTAGATATACTAGTACATTGTGCTGCAAAACATGAAAAAAATACTGGTTATAAAATTGAACAATTAATATTTGATGTAATTGCGCATGTAAATTTATTTTCTCCAATTTTTATTACACAAAACTTAATTGATTTAATGAAAAAATCTGGTAATCCATGTATTATTTTTGTTTCGTCTACGTATTATAAACAGCTTGGCTCTTTAAAGAATATCTATTATGCCTCAACAAAAACAGCGCTCCATACTGTTTCTAGGATATTTGCACGAGAGTATTCTCCTGTAAGAAGTAATGTTATAGTTCCTGGATTTGTAGATACTCCTACATATAATTTAGGAAGAAATACGTCGCAGATTGATTTAGACAAAAAGGCATCTTTGAATAAAATTTTAGTTTCACCACAGGCTATTGTTGAAACCGTTCTTTTTATTATAAAAAATAAATCTATAAACGGCACGACAATTGACGTTGACGGAGGTCTACTTATATGAATAAGGCAATCATTCTTGCAGGAGGAACAGGTTCTAGATTTTTGTCAAAAATCCCAAAACAATTTATTTGTATTAATGGCAAAGCTATGATACACCATATCATTGATGCCTGCCTTTTATCTCATAGCATCAATTCTATTATTATTGTTTGTCATAAGAGTTGGGTTAATATGGTAAAAGAATTGATAAAAGATTTTAGTTCAGTTCCAAAAAAGAAAATAGAGATTGTTATTGGAGGAAAGACACGCATGGAGTCCACCTTAATTGGATTTGAGTATTCAAGGTTAAAACCAGAGGGCAGCATAATTTTACTTGAAGCAAATAGACCTTGTGTAGACGCTTGTAATATTGATAAATTGCATTCCTACTTCTCTTCTTCATTTGTTGACTGCGCTTTCTACTTTTCAAAAATAAAAGAGTCTATATTTTGTATTGAGAACAAAAATAAGTTAAATAATGTTGATAAATCATTATATATGATTACTCAAACTCCTTATATATTTAGTTATAGGGCCGTAGAGGATATTATTTTTTCTTTAAAAGAAAAAATGCCATCTGATGAGAAAGATATTATTTCTTTTATTTCTGTCTCAAGAAAGAAAGTATTTATAGAATCAGATTTTAATAATATAAAAATAACGCATCCCCAAGATGCTATCTTTGCAGAATTTATTTCTAGAACAGAATATGAAAGTAACTAGCTTAGAACTACCTAAAAAGAAAATATGTTTCGTGGTCTATTATCCTTACCAGTGGTTTATATATAAAAACATTTACTTTAAATTGCCTGTAGATTTACGAGAAGTAATTGTAGATTCGACCGTTCACCCAAGACTTCAAACGGAGGATTTAAAAAATGATATTTTTTCTCTTTTAGAGAGTGATGATGTTAACTTCAGGGTTATAGATTCTTTAAAATATTTAGATAAAAACTATGTTAGCAGTCTTTTTTCCAATGTTGAGGTTATTGTTTCATGTTGGGAAATGGGATGTGTATCGAATAAGCATGTTTCGCATATTAAAAAAGTAAATACCACCTACGGCATAGCTAAGGAATTGACAATGATAAGACCATCAAGATCTATATATGATCTTATATTGGCATATGGCGAAAGAGATAGAAATTATTTCAGCCTAATGACAAGATCTATTGCTATCGGAAATCCACGAATGGATAATTTTTTTTTAGGTAAAAAAAACAACACGAAAGAGAAGATAAGTTCCTTTTTTAAAGATAGAAAAAAGATTCTCGTGTATGCACCAACTCATGGAGATTTAAGCTCTTACCAGGAAATGTTTGAGGAAATAAAAAAAATAACAGAAGATTATAATGTCGTTTTCAAACCACACTATTACTCTTTACGTGAGGATAAGGATTTTATTGAAAAATACAAGCTAACAGAGGGGGTTATGGTGTTAGACGATACATGGGACACGATAGATGTCCTTGCTTCCGCAGATGTCGTCTTAAGTGACAACTCAAGTGTTATTTTTGATGCTATGCAAGTTGATAAACCAATCATACTCTGTGATTTTTTGGATAATAATTTTATAGATAATATCCATAAAAATTTAAGATTTATGAAAAGGGGAGTTGTGGGTGCATCTACATACTCCGGCAGTCTAGAGCAAGAGATTAAAGAAAAAGGAATGATTTTATCTATAAAAACCCCTTCCGGTATAAAGCATGCACTTGAAAATATTGATTTGCTTGATGAGAAATATAGAAAATTCCGAAAGGAAATAGTAGATGAACACTTTAAATTTATTGATGGTAAGTCATCTGAGCGAGCAGCTGAGGCTATTATGCAGATATACGGAAACCAAAGAAAGCATTCTCCCGGGATACTGCATCATGCTTATATGGCCTACAACAACAGGCGTTACAGGAGCACGGTCAACTCAAATTCCACAGGGTCTATGGAGGTAAATTTTTCAAATATCGTTGCATGGGTTTTTTTAGATAATGATTCTAAGATTGAAGAAGTTTTGGCCACAGTATATTCATTATTAGGCAAAGAGAACATTAGTTGTATATATGTATCTGGTATGAATAAAGAAAAGACAGGTGAGATTGAAAGAGATTTAGTGAGTAGTAAAGTCATGTTTTTCAATCACCACAAAGAGTGTATAGATAAAATTCTATCTCAGACTAAAGGGCAACTTCTTATAATAAGATCAAATACAAAGGTAAAGAGAATTGATAATATTATAAATATCAAAATGGTCTGTAAAAGGAGAGTTTTATTTTTTGCTCGAAATTTAATTTATAATAATGACGAGGAATTTTCTAGAGCTTATTTCTTATTAAAAAAAGAAATAATAGGAACGAATTTGTTTTCTAATACAGATATTTTCTCTGTCTCTTATCCGCAAATTCAATCTATTGAGAAAAGTGCAATACTGATTGATTCTGATGTAATTAAGAAAACTAT
Organism: Candidatus Nomurabacteria bacterium; assembly: GCA_943354975.1. Classification (GTDB taxonomy): domain Bacteria; phylum Patescibacteriota; class Minisyncoccia; order Phycocordibacterales; family UBA5272; genus UBA11704. Next base: position 5,067 of record CALRDS010000024.1, read on the forward strand.
CTTAGTCATAAATAATAGTATTTCTTTTGAAAATCTTATATCTCTAGTCATATCTTTAGAATCCCTAGAATCTTTTAACTTTAAGTTAATGCCTAATATTTTTACTGATCATTTCGAAGTTAAACAGAATGATATAAAGGAAGTTCTTATTTTGAAAGGGATTTATCTAAATAAAGTCGGTGTAAGTATTCGTGATTGGCCTGACAAGAAAATTATAAAATATTTATTAAAAATATTTTCAGGAGATTTTCAGTACCTGATAATTTTAAAGATTGTGTTTTTTAAAATTATTGGAGTTATGAAGTATCTCTTTATGGTAAAATCGGAGAAGATTTTAGTGTCTCTTAATAGGAAAATTGAGAAATTTAGTAGAATTTAATTATATGAAGTTTTTTTTAAAATTAAGTTACAAATATTGTGGGGGAATATTTTTTATTATACTTGTTATTATTTTAATAATTTTTCTTTATTTTTATTTCTTTTTTTATTATTGCCAAGAACTAATATCAATTAATGTGTAGGGGATATTCCACATTAGGTTGTAGTACACTTATTGTAATTAACTAATGACAACCCCACTATTTTTTTTATCTTTTTTATTTCTCTTAAGTGCCTTTTATTTTTTTAAAAAAATAAAGTATACCGTAACTAGTGGAATTATTTTTAGTATTTCATGTTTTTTTGTAGTATTTCAAAATTTGTTATATATCGCGTCTGACTATATTACGGGAAATGGAATTACTGACGCTACTATATATTACATCAAATATGGTCTGGTAGCAGGAATAAACACTATGGGTTCTTTTGAACAAAGGTCTTTTCTTTTTTTTGTAGTTATTTTTATAATCACTATTGTTATATTTCTACAATCACCACGTGTATTAAAAGCCCGTTCATTCAGCAACAAAAAAATAAAGTATAAAATATACACACTTTCTTTAATTATTATGGCGGGCATTTCGAGCCCAACTTTCTTCTGGTTCATGAGTATTAATGATCCGTTTGATAGCCATGACGTATCAAAAAAAGTTGAATCATTTTATAAGTTCTATAAAGTTCCAAGGATAAAACAAGTCAAGGAAAAGAAAAATTTGGTTTATATATACATGGAGGGAGTGGAAAGAGAATATTCTAATGAGGAGATTTTTCCTGGACTTACTCCTGGTCTTAATGAATTAAGAAAAAAAAGTATCTCATTTAGTGACATACAGCAAGTCCCCGGAAGCGGTTTCACAATTGGAGGAATGGTTGCAAGCCAATGCGGTATTTCTTTGTATGGAATAATGTACGCTAACTCTATGTCGGGGATGGATAAATACTTACCGTTAGCTGTATGCCTAGGAGATTTACTTCATAATGAGGGGTATTTTTTGAGCTATATAGGCGGCGCTGATAGTAATTTTTCAGGTAAAAAACTATTTTATTTAACACATGGTTTTGATGAAGTGATCGGGAAGGAAGAATTATCTGGTAAAATACAAAACCCTGAATATAAGTCTAAGTGGGGAATTTATGATGACACACTTTTAGATATAACCTTTGAGAAATTCATCAATTTGTCGGAAAACAAAACAAATTTTGGACTCTTTTTACTTACACTTGATACACATCAACCTTCTGAAGCCCCATCAAAGATTTGTAAAAATATACTGTACGATACTGGTAATGACAAAACCCTTAATGCCGTGAAATGTTCAGATTATCTTGTTTCTAGATTTGTTGATAGAATAATGAATTCTAAGTATGCCGATGAAACGGTTATTGTTATATCGTCAGATCATCTGGCTCCTCATAGTCCAACCACCGGATCAAAAGAATATATTAAGAGAAGCAATCGTTTTGATGTTATCACTCCAAACTCTGAGAGTTTTATAGAGGTTAGTAGAACAGGAAGTACGTTAGATATCGGGGCTACTATACTTTCATTTATTGGGTTTGAAGGGGAGCTTGGTTTGGGAAGAAATTTACTTGATAAAAGTTTGCCAGAAAGTGATGCTGTAGTGATAAGACAGTTAATTAAAAGTTGGGGGGAAGAATTAGGTATGTTTTGGGGATACCCAAAGATAGAAAAAGGATTTACAATAGATACTGAAAAAATGCAGCTTATTTTAAATGACAGATTTTTTAAGCTCCCACTTTTAATCGAAGTCGATGAAAATTTACAGACAAAATTAAAATTTGAGTTTTATATTGAGTTTGCGATAAAGCAAAAAAAAGAGGATTTAGATCTAATTGCTCAGGCAAAAAGTATAAGTAAAAATAAAGGATATATTCTTATAGACAGTTGCGAAAAAATACAGAGGATTAAAGAGATTATAAAGATGGATGGAGTGTGTATGTTATCTAGTTATGGAAATAAATATAAAGTAACTTTCTTGACGGGGGTAAGAGAGTTTTCTAAAAAAGAGATTAAAACATTAATTGGTCTTTAAGACGACACATAGTGGATTTTGCATATATTTTATTCATTGAGAGTTTTGTGTTAGAATACCCAAACTATGAACAAAGCGTTAATAAAAGCAGTTTGGGTGGTGATAGCGACGGTGGCGGTAGGATATTTTTTGGTAAAGGGAGGTAAGGATTTCGTTCTGGGACTAGATTTGGCAGGTGGTAGTGCTCTCACATATAAAATCGATGTGAGTAGCCTGCCAGCGGAAGCTGACGTTTCAGGGAGCGTTTCTGCCCTAAGAGATGTGGTAGAACGCCGAGTAAATCTTTTTGGAGTCCGTGAGCCTACCGTAACAACAGCTTTTTCACGACTTTCAAATGAATGGCGTCTAGTGGTAGAACTTCCTGGGGTAACAGATGTAGCACAAGCAACCAAGATGATAGGGGAAACCCCAGTGCTTGATTTTCGTACATTAAGACCAGGGGCTGATATAAATGCGACCACATCGATACTTACATTTATTCAGAGTTTTGATACTACACAACTTTCTGGTCGATATCTTGAAAAAGCATCACTTGTATTTGATCCAAACACAAACAAGCCGTTAGTCTCTCTTCAGTTTAATAGTGAGGGTTCAGATATGTTTGCAAAAATGACAAAAGAAAATATTGGAAAGCCTATTGCAATATTTTTGGATGGTATGCCGATTTCTACACCGAACGTAAATGAGGAAATCACAGGAGGGAAAGCCGTCATCTCTGGAAACTTTACAGTAGAAGAAGCTCGTACACTTGTGGGTAGATTAAATGCTGGGGCGCTTCCACTTCCGATTTCACTTTCAGGTACTTCTGTTGTTGGTCCGACACTTGGTGGAGAAGCAGTGAATGCTGGAGTAAAAGCCGCGATGCTTGGATTTATCCTCGTGGTTATATTTATGATCGCGTGGTACAGACTTCCTGGATTTATGGCTTCTCTTGGACTTGTTTCATATAGTGCTATCATGCTTTTACTTTTCAAATATATTCCGGTAACACTTACTTCAGCAGGTATTGCAGGATTTATTATTTCAGTTGGACTTGCGGTGGATGCAAACGTGCTCACATTTGAACGCATGAAAGAAGAAATAAGAAATGGAAAGGGACTTGCGGATGCAGTAGAGACAGGTTTTGCACGTGCATGGACATCTATAAGAGATTCCCATATTGCAGCGATTATAGTTTCTATAATTCTATTTTGGATGGGAACATCAGTCGTTAAAGGATTTGCGTTTACATTTTTCTTAGGTGCTGTTGTATCTCTTATTTCTGCGCAGCTTATCACTCGTGTGTTTATGCGAGCGATTGCGAATAAGTCACAGAGTCGATTGATGAAATTCCTATTTAGTTCCGGATGGCATACAAAGTAATCATCTAAAATCTAGAATCTAATCTCTAAAATCTATGACTATCATTAAATACAAATCATTCTTTATTGGACTATCAATCGTGCTTGTTGTTGCTTCACTAGCACTTATGAACATGTATGGAATCAAAAGAGGAATTGATTTCACTGGAGGTTCAGTACTTGATGTTTCGACAGCTTCATCTACTTCAGTACTTAACGCATTAGATTTTTCTAATCAAGATGTAACCCTTTATAAAACAGGGGAACAAGCTTACAGGTTTATCTCTTCTAAGACTTATGAAGAAGTTGTTTCTGTATTAAACACACAAATAAATAAAGATGGAACTCATCCATTTCAAATAACTCAAGCTTCAGCAGTTGGTCCAACATTAGGAGAGGAAATGACAAAGAAAGCAATTATCGCGCTTATCGTAGTAGCATTCGCAATTCTTCTCTTCATTGCCTTTTCATTCCGAGCAGTCTCTCATCCAGTTCCTTCATGGAAGTATGGAGTTATCGCTATGGTTACACTTTTGCATGACATTATTATTCCGACAGGTATTTATGTAATTTTATCTAAAAAATACGGAGCAGAAGTTAATACACTTTTTGTGATTGCGCTTCTTACAATCATTGCTATTTCAATATCGGACAAGATCGTAGTGTTTGACAGAATTCGTGAAAATTTGAAACTATCAAATGCAAAACGTTCATTTGAAGAAATAGTTGGTGTGAGTTTAAATCAAACATTTACTCGTTCAGTAAATACTTCTGTCACTATTATACTCGCACTTCTCGCACTATTTTTCTTTGGCCCAGTTATGACAAAATGGTTTACACTTACTCTTATCATTGGAATGTTTGTAGGAACATATTCATCTATTTTCGTCGCTTCACCACTTCTTACTGTGTGGAATAACAAAAAATAATCCCCGCGCGCGCGGGGTTGTTGTAGGGCTATATTTCCTTATACCCTGGGAGTAACATAGGCAAGCAAAGTTTTTTGGCTATCCTATCAAATAGGTCTACTAAATATTCACCAGTAATATCCGATTCAGTTTTGTTTTTTATATACAAGATACCAACTTTTATCATGCCTGTACTTTGTATCAAAACTATGTGAATTTCTGGTGTTGGGTCTAAATCATAAACTATTTCACTTATGCATGATCCATAGTCA
>CALRDS010000025.1 GCA_943354975.1 Candidatus Nomurabacteria bacterium
CTAAAGAGAGTTATCATATACAGTAAGTTTATATACAATGCAATTTATTTGCAATGAGTAAACTCACTTTCCTGTGTTTATTATTTAGATAGCGCTTCGTCAACAGCAGTTTTGAAATATGAATACTGTTGTGCTCCACTTATATTTGCAACTATGTCGTACTTATTTCCGTTCTTAACTAAAACAAATGTAGTAGGTGTACCATCCACACCAGCCTGCACTCCATCATTCGTAGAAGCATTTACCATATCAGCAGATTTAGAATTACTTAGACATGATGAGAATTGAGCTACGTCTATACCAACACTTTTAGCAAAATCTTCTTTTCCTGTTGTTGGTAGTTGTGGTGATGAGTTAGTTTGAGACTGTCTGGGTACTTTGTATTCAAAAAGTGTGTCCATATAGCTATAATACTTTTGTGTTCCCCCAATAACCCCTGCACAAGCGATAGCTTGAGACTCAGCAAATGCATGAGCATGTATTTGAGTTAGTGGAAAATGTCTATAAACAAAAGCAACTTTTCCAGCATATTCTTCACGAAGTCTTTTGATTGTTGGGTATGCCAGTATACAATATGGACACTCCGGATCAGAATATTCCAATACTAGCACCTTAGAATTTACTTTTCCCTCTACATAATCGGTATCATCTATAGATTTACCAGTGAATATAGAATCTTGCTTTTTGTCATTTTTAACATCCGTAGACGTATTATTGGCTACAGTGTCTTTTATTATTGTTCCACTTATCAATATGCTTATAGCGATTATTACTGCACCCAAAATTATAGAAACTGGAGTGGTAAAACTAAGATTTTTAAAATAATTTTGGATTATCTTTATAAGATGATGAATTTTTTGCATATTGGTTTATACTGAATCGTAACAGTATAACATGCACTGGTCTTCAAACATCACTCCCCATATATTCAAGAAGATAATTATCGGTAGTATTCTTGAATTTGGCCCGATTATTTTATTTTTAATTTCGTTTAGTCATTTACACATTTATAAAGCAACCATGATTCTTATGGCGGCCACTATTATTTCTGTTTGGTGTACATATACAATACAAAAACGCATACCATATTTAGCACTATATGTTGCTCTGCTGACGATTATTTTTGGTTACATAACAGTTTCTCACCATCAACCTAGGTTTATACAAATCAGGGATACTATATATGACGTAACTTGCGCCCTGACTCTTTTGGCAGGTTTAATGTTTAATGTCTTATTTCTAAAACTAGCGTTTGAAGATCTTTTAAAAATGACAACTCGAGCTTGGACTAAGATAACGCATTCTTGGATTGTATTATTTTTAACCATAGCAACTGCAAATGAATATATACGCAGGACAATGTCGCTTGAAAACTGGTTTGAATTTAAAGGTTTTGTTGTTATATTTACTATAATCTTCGGTGTTATAACGCTGTATATCTTTTATGAAAAAGACGATAAAAATTAATATGTTAAACTTTTTATTATGAATCAAATAATATACTTTTGTGCCACGTATTTAATTTATATAGCTTCGGCGTATGCATTTTTACACGTTATTTTAAAGCACGAGCAACGTCATCATATAAAACATATAGCGATTATATTTGGTTCAGGAATAATGGCATGGATTATAGGTCACTTTTTGAAAAATGTAATTGCTCACCAGAGACCGGATATGGCAAACGCTCTACTTATCCCAAATGACATTTATAGTTTTCCAGCAGGTCACGCAACTTTTATGTTTGCACTTGCTTTTAGTTTATATACATTTGATAAACGTGCCGGAACTATTATTTTTATTCTAGGTATTATCTCTGGTGTTAGTAGAGTTTTAGCGGGAGTGCATTATTGGTATGACATAGTTGGAGGTTTTATTCTCGGAGGTTTGATAGCTTATATAGTTGTAGTTTCTACTAAAAGTTTCCGTTCTTAGTCTAATTTCTCACATTTTTCAAGAATTTCTCATGGTACACTTTATGTATTATGCGTCTTTCGCACATCACTTTACAGGGATTTAAGTCTTTTGCTAAAAAGACTACTATTGACGTCACTCATCAAGTAACGGGTGTCGTCGGTCCAAATGGGAGCGGAAAATCAAATATTGCTGAAGCTATACGATTTGTCTTAGGTGAGCAGTCAATAAAAAGCATGCGTGGAAAAATAGGAGCAGACGTTATTTTCAAGGGGTCAGAACATCTCTCTGCTATGTCTCGAGCTTCAGTTACTATGGTTATTGATAATAAAATAAAAAGGACACACGATATCGACGTCTCTCACGCTTCAGAGTCCCTTGCCCCATTTCTTGTTTATGATGAACTAACACTATCACGTGTGATTTATGCTGATGGAACTAGCGATTATTTATTAAACGATGCGAAGATAAGATTAAAGGACGTACAAGAGCTTTTGTCATTTGCTGGAATCGGTGGAAGTGCTCACACGATTATAAATCAAGGCGAAGCCGACAGGATATTACTAGCATCCGCGCGCGATAGAAAAGAAGCCCTTGAAGCTGCTCTTGGACTTCGTGTGTACCATATGAGACTAAATGAAAGTACTCGCAAGCTAGAACGTGTAAAGACACACGTTAGGGAAGTGGAGCTCCTTCGTAATGAAATAAAACCGCACTTAAGCCATCTAGAAAGACAAGTTAAAAAAATAGAATCTCAAGAAGAAGAGCGAAAGAATCTTCATCAGTTGCTTTTGGTATATCTTTCACGTGAAGAACACGAACTAAAACTCATGGATGAGCGTATTCGAGAGCAGGGTACATCTGGTTCTCTTCTTTTGATAACTGATTCAATACGAAAAGAACTCGGAGTTTTACGTAATAAGTCTCATGATGTACAAACCAGTGCTGCACATGAAAAACAAACTCTTCAAGCAGAAATGCAATCACTATTACTACGACGTGACCAAGTGACCAAGACCCTCGGTCGCTTAGAGGGAGATATGTCATATATGAGGCGTGAGTTAGAAAAAGAAGAAATAGGCAAAGATATAAATATTTCTCAGGATGAATTTACCAATACCCACGCCACAGCATCTCACAACATAGAGAATTTAAAACACGCAGTAAAGTCGGAGAACTTGTCTCAAGTTTCTAGCGAAACAGAAAAGCTTTCTTTGACCCTTGAAACATTTTTCACGAAATACTCTCACGGAAAAGGATCAAAAAAAGAATTGCTAAAAAAAGATATTTCAAATATTGAAGATTTAATTAGAGAAAATGAATCAAAGGAAAAGTCACTAACTAATGAAATGGTTCATTTGCAAGAAAAGCTCGATAATATAGAAAATAAAGCATTAGATGTTATAAATTCTCGTCATGAAGAAGAAAAGAAAGTGATGATACTTGAAAGTAAATTACGCGAGTTAGATAGTACAATAGCTCTGCGTAAACAAGAAGAAGGGGAATTATCTTTGAGAAAAGAACACTTCGATGCATTGCTTCAAGAAGGTCTAGTTATTGTAGGTCAAGTTGTTATGGAGTATAAGAAACATATACCTGAGGGCAGATATAAAGATATTCCGAAGCATGATTTAATGCGCGCAATAGAGAGGTCCAAACTTCGCATTGAAGAAGCAGGTATTCCAAACAGAGAAGAAGTTATAGCAGAGTACAAGTCTACTCGTGAACGTGATGAGTATCTTACAAAAGAACTCACTGATATAAAAGAAAGTGAGCAGAAGCTATTGGTATTAATAGACGAACTATCTACTTCTCTAGAGAATAGATTTTCAACTGGTGTAATAGAGGTTTCGAAAGTATTTAGTGAATTCTTTGGCGAAGTATTTAATGGTGGTAAAGGAAAATTAGTACTAGTGCAACTTACAAAAATAGATGAAGAGGGAAATCAAATTACAGAACAGGGAATAGATATAGATGTTTCTTTACCAAATAAAAAAGTAAAAGAAATAAATATGTTCTCTGGTGGCGAAAGAGCACTCGTCTCTATCGCACTATTATTTGCCATGTCCTCCATCACGCCCCCGCCGTTTATGGTGCTTGATGAAACCGATGCTCCGCTGGATGAGACAAATGCACGAAAATATGGAGTGATGTTACAGCGGCTCGCTGAGAATAGTAAACTTTTAGTAATTACACATAATCGCGAGACGATGAATCACTGTGACATGCTTTATGGAGTGACATTGAGTGCTGATGGAGGAAGTAGATTGCTATCAATTGACTTTAAACAAGCCGAAGAATTGGTAAAATAATTATGTTATAATCGGACAATATTATGCAACGGCTTTATACGGGTTCGATTAGTATTACCTCCAAAAAGGATGGATATGTAAGGGTGACAGAACTTGAGCACGAAGGTGCTATTTTTGTCGACCATTCACACCTGCACACCGCACTACATGGAGACATTGTAGAAGTCGAACTTTTGGGTAAGAAGAAAAATGTAAAAGGAGAAGATGAAATGTACGGAACTGTTACAAAAATAATTGAACGCGGTAAAAAAGGTTACGCTGGAGTTTTGGAGGAAGAAAATGGGATGTTTTTCTTAGTTCCTGATGATAAACGAATGTACACAGATATTATTATTCCAAACAATAAAAGGAATGATGCTGATGTTGGTATGAAAGTTGTTGTGAATATTACAGATTGGACAGATGCGAAAAAGTCTCCAATTGGTGAAGTGTCAGTTGTACTTGGAAAACCGGGGGATAATGACGCTGAAATGTTGGCATATGCTCTTGAACGCGGTTTTAGCGATAAGCATCAAGATAAAGTTGTAAACGAAGCCACAGAAATAAAATCTCGAGGAATTACAGAGGAAGATAAAAAAGACAGACGTGATTTTAGAAGTATTCCGACATTCACCATTGATCCGGTTGATGCACAGGATTTCGATGATGCTATTTCATTTAAAAAGTTAGAAAATGCAAAAGATGGAAATAGGTATGAAATCGGTATTCATATAGCGGATGTTTCTTTTTATGTAAAACCAGGAATGCATCTGGATGAAGAAGCTATTTCACGACAGACATCAGTTTATTTGGTTGACCGATGTATTCCTATGCTTCCAGAAGTATTATCAAACGACCTGTGTTCTTTGGTACAAGGACAAGACAGACTGGTAATGTCTGCGGTGTTTGAGATTGATGAAGACGGGAAAATATACAACGAATGGTACGGACGTTCGCTTATCAACTCTCACAGACGTTATACATATGAAGATGCGCAGAAGACGCTCGATGAAAAGAAGGGAGATTTCTACGAAGAATTAAATACATTAAATACAATTGCGAAAAAGTTAACACAGGCACGTTTTGATAATGGTGCATTGTCACTTGAAACTGATGAAGTTAAATTTAAATTGGATGAAAAGGGTGTACCGGTTGATGTATATGTGAAAGAGCGTGGGGATACACATAAACTTATCGAAGAGTTTATGTTGATGGCAAATAAAAATGTCAGTAAGTTTATAACTAAGAAACAGGAAGAAAAAAATGGAGAAGGAAAAGCAATTTGTATTTATCGTATTCATGATAAACCTGATGCAGACAGAATGCATGAGTTAGATTTATATATTCGTGGACTTGGTTACACTGTGAGATTTATGGATGGACTTATTCCGTCACAGGATTTAAATAATTTACTTAAGAAAATGGGAGATAGACCAGAGAAACCCCTTCTACAAGTTCACATAACTCGTTCTATGGCAAAAGCTATTTATAGCACTAAAAATATTGGTCACTATGGACTCGCATTTGATTATTATTCTAATTTCACATCTCCTATTCGACGCTACCCAGATGTTTTAACTCATCGTTTACTTATGCGAGTTCTTGAGGGAGATTATCCAGAAGAATCTGAACGTGGAATATATGAAAAACTTTGTGCACAAGCAAGTCGTCGTGAAAAAGAAGCTAGTGATGCAGAACGCGGAAGTATAAAGTACAAACAAGTGGAATATATGTCATATCGTATTGGTCAGGAATTTGATGGTATGGTAACTGGAGTATCAGAATGGGGAATATACGTTGAAGAAAATAAAAGTAAATGTGAAGGGATGATAAGATTGCGAGATTTGGGAGATGATTTTTATAATTATGATCAAAAGGGGATGCGGGTGTTTGGCGAAAGAACTGGAGTGGAATATAAAATAGGAACACCTGTAAAAATAAAGGTAAAAAATGCGAATTTGGACCTAAGAATGATTGATTATAGTTTAGTAATCTAGCGTTGACATCTTGTCTGACAAAATATAGTGTTATATTTGAAACCCGACCGAGTTGGTCTGGGTAATCTTTTGGAGAAAAAAATGACGCCCATCATTACACTGTTTGGAGAGCCTGGTGCAGGAACAAGTACCACGCTCAAGGTTCTTGTCGGCCAGTATCACGATATGGGAATCTCTGGAGGTGAAATCTTTCGAGCAGAAGCAAGGAAGATGTTTCCTCTAGAGACCAGTACTGAATCTCTGCGTAAGTACTTGAAGCATGCTGAGTCCTCCAACGGTGACATTGATCGTAAGAATGACGGTAAGTTAACAGAATGGATGGAGGAAAAGGCAAAACATCGACATGCAATTCAAGCAACCGTTGAAGGAAGGTTGGTATGGTGGTTATGCCGTGAGAACAAAATTCCTTCACTAAACGTACTTCTTTTTTGCGATCCGAATGTTCGCGCAGAAAGGGTCGCAGTACGAGACAATATTTCGAAAGACCAAGCTTTCAATTCATTGGCATTACGCATAAGTAATGATGTCGATCGGTATTACAAAATATATGGAGTTGCGGGCATACTTAATATTCACAATTTTCATGTGGCTGTTGATACCGGTACCTATTCTCCGACAGACACTGCTGAAATCATCAAGCGTGCGTACAAACGTTTAATTGGCCATCCACGACGCTAATACAGTATCTTATAACTCTCGGGCCCGTAAGGGACCGGGCTTTTCTTTTTCAAGACTTTATGGTAGAATTGGGCACATGTTAAAAATCAGATTACAACGCATAGGACGCAAGAACGACCCATCATTCCGTCTTATTTGTACAGAAAGTATATTAAAACCAAAGACCTCACAATTTGCTGAGATTCTTGGAACGTACAATGTCCAGAAAGGAATTTTTGAAGCTAAAGGGGACCGAGTAAATTATTGGATTTCAGTAGGAGCGCAAGTTACTCCGACGGTTCACAACCTTTTAGTTTCAAAAGGAGTGATACAGGGGAAAAAGAAGAATGTACTTCCGTACAGAACTGTTCAAAAACCGAAAGAAGCAAAGAAAGCATAGAGCTTAGTTAAAAGTTTGTAAAGTTATAAAGTTTATAAAGTGAATGCAAGGTGCGTTTACTTTGTACTTTACGAACTTTATAAACTTTATGAACTGTGTCTGTGTATAACTTTTATTGATAGACAGTTACGATTGATACACTGAATGAATACAAATAAAAAATCAATATGAAAGATCAAGAATTTGTTGAGTATGTAGTGAAAGCTTTAGTTGATAATCCAGACAAGGTGAAAGTGGAGAGGAGAGTGGATGAAATGGGTGTATTAATAACGCTTGATGTTGCTGGTGAAGATATGGGAAAGATAATTGGACGTGATGGCGCAACAGCCAAAGCACTTCGTACACTACTTCGTGTAGTTGGTATGAAAAATGCCGCGCGAGTGAATTTGAAAATAAATGAACCAGAAGGGAGGGAGGGAGGATTTGTTAGGAGAGAGGAAGAGGGAAGTCAGTCATATATGACGCCGAGGTATGATACTTCCGATGTTGACGCGGTCATGAACGACCTAAAGAGTATTTAATCTAAATTTACCTTATCTACTTTGTTACGGAGCCTCTCTCGCTCGTCAACGTAGCATTATCTACGTCTCCTCACTCGTTTCTCCGTGCCTTGTATCTAAAGCAAATTTAAATTAAATAGAAAAAGATAAAATAAAAAATGACGTATGTTCTACGCCATTAATGCTGGAGACTTTGCTTGGTATTTTACTAAAGTGTTTTTTTGATTGTCCAACCCCGCGTCAGCGCCTCGTCGAAAGCATTTCCCAAAGTGTGGTCGCGGAATTGCATCAGCTTCTCCATTTCTGGGATATCCCTCTTTCTTGCCGCGGCATTTGCAAGTTCGTACGCTTCCCGTTGTATGCGAAGCATCTCTTCTGTATAACTCTCCAGAGCTGCAAGGAGTTTCCCTTTCAAAAGATCAACAGATTGTGACATTACTTTTCCTCCAATAGATTTGGGTGTTTACACCTTACTATAATTTTGGTATACTGTCAAGTATGAGATTTCATGTTGTAACAATTTTTCCGAATATGTTTGAGAGTTATTTTGCCGAGTCTATTATTTCTCGTGCGGTCATAAATAAGCTCATAGAAATAGATACATATGCTTTGCGTGATTTTACAGTAGATAAACATCGACGTGTTGATGGTCGTCCTTATGGTGGTGGTCCTGGTATGGTCATGTGGGTAGACCCGCTTATTAGATGTGTAGAAAAAATACAGAAAAAGATTGCAAAAAAGAAAAACACCAAAGTGTTAATAATTATGTTTAACCCAGGCGCCATTATGTTTACAAATGTTCTTGCGAAACAGTCAGCGAAAAAATACACAGATATTATTTTCATTTGCGGACGTTATGAAGGAATTGACGCACGGGTAAAGAAGATTTTAAAAGCTAAAGAATGGAGTATAGGTAATTATGTTTTAACAGGCGGCGAACTTCCAGCTATGGTTTGTATTGATGCAATCACTCGTCAGATAAAAGGAGTGTTAAATGCAGAAGATAGCATAGAAGAAAATAGAATTGCTAGTCATGAAATATATGCACGTCCAGAAATATATGAATACAAAGGTAAAAAGTATCGAGTGCCTAAAGTATTATTAGGAGGAAATCATAAACTGATAGATGAATGGCGCGCAAAACATAGCTAACTTATATTTAAAATAATTATGTTGATTAATTTAACAGAAATCAAAAGAGATGAAAAATTAAAAGGAAATGGACTTTTTGTTATTAAAGATATTGAAAAAGGTGAGGTTATTTTAGATTGGTCAGATGGTGTTTTGTATAAGGCTAAATCTCCGTATTATTTACCTGGAGATTTAGTAGACCACGCAATACAAGTTTCTGAAAATGAATGGGTGGACCATATTTTTGCGAGAAATGCTAATCATTCATGTAATCCAAATACTAGCGTTAATGATTTTACTAAGTTTATTGCTTTAAAAGACATTAAAAAGGGAGAAGAAATATTTTGGGATTATGCCATGACTGAAGATTCAGATTGGGTTATGCCAATAGATTGTTTATGTGGCGAAAATGATTGTCGAATAAGAATTAGTAGTTTTTCTGCGCTTGATGTAGGAAAACAAGAATTATATAAAAAAGAAAAGATTTGTTCACAATGGTTATTGAATAAATATGTATTTAAAAATTAAAGTTATAGTTGATTCAAAATCGGAGAAAATAGAAAAGAAATCTGTAGATGAGTGGAAAATTTGGATAAAACAACCAGCCTCCAACAGTCTTGCAAATAATCGAATACTTGAGATTTTAAAATCTGAATATCCAAATAAGTCTGTGCGAATTATAAGTGGTCATCATTCGCCGTCAAAAATTATTTCTATTGGGTAATTTGTATTTTATTCTTATTTACCTATTCGTACGAATAGGTAAATAAGAAATAAGAGATAAAAAATAATTTAATTGAAAAAAGAAGGTAAAAAAGGTAAAATTAGCTTCGTTTAGAAAAATAAGCCGATGTAGCTCAGTTGGTAGAGCACGTCATTGGTAATGACGAGGTCAGCAGTTCAATCCTGCTCATCGGCTCAAAATAACGTAGTATATTTTGAGTAAACGTGAACTTCTTCACGTTTAACAGGATTGAATACGGGGTCGCGAAACTAATTATGACGAACAAAGTGAGGAATTAGTTTTGTGACCAATCCTACTCATCGGCTCATGAAGGCCAGGATAGCTCAGTTGGTAG
>CALRDS010000026.1 GCA_943354975.1 Candidatus Nomurabacteria bacterium
ATATTTTCCGAGTTCATTACGAATAGTTTTATACGCAGTAGCAACATCTTCATTCTCACAAGAAATTAAATGTACAAGCACACGTGTGCGTGTAATATGACGTAAAAATTTATGTCCCAATCCCTTTCCATCACTTGCTCCTTCGATAAGTCCTGGAATATCTGCTAAAACGTATCCGAAGTACGCGCCGAGATTTGGTTCAAGAGTTGTAAAAGGATAATCTCCGATCTTTGCTCCAGCACGAGTAAGAGCATTTAGAAGTGAAGACTTTCCGGCGTTCGGTAGTCCGATTAACCCGACATCAGCGATAAGTTTAAGTTCTATTTCAAATGTGGCAAACTCTCCGCGTTCACCTTTTGTAAATTCCTCCGGTGTTCTATTTGTAGAAGATTTGAATTGTTCATTTCCAAGTCCACCTTTTCCACCACGCAAAACTAAAAAGTCTCCTTCTTCAAGACATTCATAATGTTTATCATATTCACGATTATAAATAACTGCTCCAGCTGGTACATTTAAATATAAATCATTTCCTTTTCCACCATGCATGCTACGCTTTCCACCTGCTTCACCAAGTGGTGCCGTCCATTCTTTCTTATGTTTATAAACAGACAGTGCTTGAATATCACGAACAACGTGGAAATAAACATCTCCACCTTTTCCACCGTCCCCTCCTGCTGGTCCACCAAATGGAATACCACGCTCGCGTCTCCAACGAACTACTCCATCTCCTCCTTTTCCGGCTTCTATTTGTAGAGTTACATTATCGATTAACATAAGAATTAAAGAACTACACTATAACACATTTTCCCTTATTTTTCAAGGGTGTTGACGTCATGCTAAAAAAAGAATATAACGAGTATACATGAAGAAAATTATTTTATCTCTCGGGCTAATAGGTCTCATTTCTACAGGAGGAGCTACACTTGCCTCTGCTCAAATAAATTATAATTATAATCAACCAGCATTAAATAACTGCTATTACACTCAATCATATCCACCTACATATTATGGTAATTGTTCTGGTACTGGATTCGGTTACTCACAAAATTATCAAAATATTTATCGACAACAACCACAATATCAAACATACGGATACACACATGGTTCATGGTATCCAGGATATTCTTCAAGTATTATAGGAAATTTTTTCAATAATAATACTAATACTGGTTACAATTACAACGGCACTGGTGGATATTATAATGGAAACTATTACAACGGCGGTTATACAAACACAGGATATGGTTATGGAGGCACAGGATATGGATACGGTGGCGGTTATAGCTACCCATATAACTCCTACTATGGAGGAACAACTAGCGGATGTTACTCATATGGGTGTTAGAGAATAGTTATTAAGTGAGAGAAAAATAAAAAATGGAGTTCTTAACTCCATTTTTTATTTCTGTCTAATAGTTACGAAGTCTTTCAGACTTTTCGTGACTGCGAATCTTTTCATGCACCTTCGCTTCAATCTGTCGTATACGTTCACGTGTCACTCCGAACTCTGCTCCAACTTCTTCAAGTGTATGCATCACACCATCATAATCTCCCAATCCATTTCTCATTTCAACAATTTTTCTTTCTTTTGGTGAAAGGTCATCTAATATTTCATTTATCTGGTCCGCTAATATTCTGTGTGCTGCTTCTTGGTCAGGTGATAATATCTTATCGTCTGCAATAAACTCACCAAGTGTAGACTTGTCATCATCATCTCCAATTGGCTTTTCAAGTGATACAGTGTCTTGATTTATATTTTCAATTATGTGAATCTTTTCAACATCTACTCCCATCTCTACTGCGATTTCTTCAGCAAGTGGATCACGCCCCAGGTCTTGAGAAAGTCTACGCACAACTTGTTTGTACTTCGCGATTGTTTCTACCATGTGCACTGGAATACGAATAGTACGTGACTGGTCCGCTAGCGCACGAGTAATCGCCTGACGAATCCACCATGTCGCATAAGTTGAAAACTTAAATCCTTTATTCCAATCGAATTTCTCTACCGCTTTAAATAGACCGAGATTTCCTTCTTGAATTAAATCAAGCAATGTGAGGTCAGATGACCTACCAACATACTTCTTTGCAATAGAAACTACGAGACGCAAGTTCGCTTTTGCAAGAAGAGTCCCTGCTTCCATATCTCCCTTTTCAATTCTTCGTGCTAACTCTCTTTCATTCTCCCCAGAGATAAGTGGGTACTGTCCGATTTCACGCAAATACATTTGTATGCTGTCATGTGTACTGTCACTTCCGACCAACTTCGCCAAATCATCATCCATATCAAGAAGATTTCCACCTTCGAGGACATCGATATTTGCAGCAGACATCTTTTCATACAATTCTTCTAGGTATAAAATATCTGTTTCAATCGTAGGAAAGTAACGCATGATTTCATCATATGTAATGAAACCACGCTCCTTTCCTTTTTGAAGTAGCTCTTCTTCGTTCTGTTCACGAGTTGTTACCTTCTTTGGCTTTTCTGCTACACGTACTTTTGTCGGACCTGTTTTTATCGTAAACGCTTTTGGTTTGTATTTTGGCTTAGCTTCTACTTTCGGAACAGACTTCTTTTTATTTAAAACTTTTTTAGATTTTTTAGAACTTTTTTTTGAATTCTTTTTTATTGGCTTTGTGTTCTTCTTTTTTGAAGGCTTCTTTTTAAGAATGCTCTTTTTGACCTTGGTCTTTTTTGAAACAGTTTTAGCTGTTTTTTTGTTTTTACCTATTTTCTTTTTTGAAGTAACTTTTTTCGCCATAATATAATGGTCCTGCGATTATACTACAAAAACGGCTAATAGTCTAGACCTATTGTCCACTTTTTACGTGTTCGTATATTTCTTTCAAAACTTCATCTTTATCCACTCCTTCCATGCGAAGCTTTTGTTGTAATGCGACTAGTCCTTCACGATGCATTTCTTTTTTATAAGCTTTTATTAAATCCTTTAAATACGCATCTTTATCATTAATAGATTTATCTTCTAACTTAAACATCTCTTCTTGCAGTATCGCTTCTGGAAATTGTTTCAAATCTATTTTTAATAAAACCAAATCTTTATCATCTAACTTTTTAGTCAGTGTCGCATATGCAACTATTTCTCTAGTCAGACGTTCTTTACTCGGAAGAATCATAACTATTTCTTTAACTACTTCGGCTTGTGCTATAGCACCACGAGAAAGTTCTTCCATCAAAGTGTTTTGTGGTATGCCGGACTTTTCAGAAATTATTTTTATAAAATGTGACCTATCAATCGGAGACTGTATTGCACGTACAAATGGTAAGACTTCTACAACAATTCTCTGTCCCTGTTTGCGAGTTTCAGGCTCTAAAGAAATAATATTGGTGAGCATCACTTCTATAACATGTTTCTTATTTTCTATAGCCTTTGACCATTTTTCAGGATTATCTTGAATTAAATCTGCTGGATCTTTTTTACCAATATCTCCAACTACATATACATCAAGCCCTCCAAGCAAGCAAAGTAAAGCTGTTTTCTTTAATGCATTTTGTCCAGCATTATCTTGGTCAAATGAAAGTATTACGTTATCACAAAATCTTTTTATAATATGAATGTGCTCATCGGTAAATGCCGTACCAGAAACGGCGACAGTATTGTGCACCCCGGCTTGATAACTCATACACAAATCCATCTGTCCTTCTACTACTACAACAGACTTCGTTTCCTGCATTTTCTTTTTGGCAGTGTCATATCCAAATAGGATTTTGGACTTGTGATAAAGGGAGGTTTCTGGAGTGTTCACATACTTGCCCTGAGCTACCGACGGGTCTACTAAAGAGGGCATAATTCGCCCAGAATAGCCCACTGTGGCCCCCGAAACGTTCCGTATGGGGAACATCACCCTACCCCGAAAACGGTCATACCAGCCCTTAGTTTTGCCAGTGTCATCAGTGGCCTTTATGGCCAGTCCTGAGGCCTCGATTTCCTCTGGTTGATAACCTTTTGAAGCTAAGAAAATAAATAAGTCCCGCCATTCATTTTTAGCGAATCCAATATGAAATGTTTTTATTGTTTCGTCAGTTAATCCTCTATCCATTAAATATTTTTTCGCTTCTGGAGAATGATTTAAATTTCTTTCGAAATGTTCTGTCGCATCTTTCAGTAGTGTGATGAGTCTAGTGTCTTCTTTATTTTTTTGTGAATCAGTCAGAGTAACTCCTGCGCGGTCAGCCAATATTTTTAATGCTTCAAAAAATGGAATGTTTTCTATTTTTTCCACGAATGTAAAAATATCTCCGTGAATATTGCATCCAAAACAGTGAAATGATTTTCGTTCAGGTGAAACATAAAAACTCGGTGTTTTCTCATTGTGAAATGGACAGCGAGCGCGGAATTGCGCTCCAGACTTTTCTAATCTTATATATGTGGAAACAACGTCAGTTATTGAGAGGTTTTCTTTTACCTGATCTTTGGGATTCATGGAGGTAGTTTACAGTTTTTAGTTGTTAGTTTCCAGTAAAATTTCTTATACGAAAAGCGCCTTTTGAGAGGCGCCGTCGGGGGAAATGACTACCTGGTCCAAACCAAGATTTCACTTGTCATCATTCCGCTAAATTTATCCGTGGCTGGGAAATTAAAAAGAATTGAACCCGGACACCAGAGTTCGGTCTTGGCTATAATATCCTTGACCATTACTATGGACACCTTTTCCTTGTTGGAGTCAGAGTACGAGACCCCCCTAGCCTTTTCCGTATCGAAAGCATCTCTAGCTATTGATGGAAGCTTTGGACGTTCGTATTCTGTATAAACCCTAGACGTTGGACAGAAAGGGACATACCTGGGCAAAATGGGAAAATGAATAACTCCATGATTCGGATTTGCGTTTCGAAATACATGGTCCCATTTGTCCGTAAGAAATACTTCCCACAGGAATTTGTCTGCTTGGGCAAGAGCTGCAGGAAAACTGTAGTAACTCATCGAACCCTCCGTTAAGAAGTGGTTTACAGACCTCGGGTTAACCGATAATCCGATGCCAAAAAATATGGCATATAGTCACACTACAATTTAAATATACAAATGTCAAAAATAAAATAAAGGGTCATCTTGTTAAAGATGAATTAGTAAAAGAAAACCCCGTAAAAACGAGGTAATATTTAATGACATGCTGAACCGCCTGCCATACTTAAATCTATTATGTATTTTTTTCTTAATTGTTGTACAAGTGGAAAATCTCTCATACCATATTCAACTTCTTCAGTTTCAAGGATATCTAAAAGCCTCCTTGCATCGCCATCTGCTTCAGATTTTTCATCATTTGCATAATCAAATTGCTCATTGCTTTGAAGTCTTCCAATTTCTTCTTCATGAGCCAATATTTCTTTTTCTATAGATTGAAGCTGTTTTAGTAATTCCTTTTGTCTTGCGGTAGGTTTTGATTTCTGTGTAATATTTTTAGCTTTCATTTGATACCCCCAATAAAGAACTTACATAAACTCTAACATATGAATAGCCAAAAGCAAGTTTTTTTGCATTTATCTAAAGTCTAACGTCTGATATCCATTGTCTACCTAAAAAAATCCTCTATTTATATAAACGAAGATCATAAGTACTACGAACATAAATAATCCATAAGAAATATGTTTGTAGTGTTGCTTTCTTATTTCAACTAAAATCATTGTTAAAAGTGCAAATGCGATTAAAATAATCATTCCTTGAAAAATCATGCCTACATAGCGTGAACCTCTAAATAGTAATCTGCCATACCACGTTGAATATTTTTCTAGTGGAGCAGATACTGTCTCCAGCGGAAATTCTGATTTAGAAGTATCCTTTACCACAGCTAACTCATTTGTTGTAAGTATGGGCAAGATAGTATCCTGTGCGCCTGTGGATTCTCCTTTAACTGAACCGTCCGGTGTAGTAGATCCGTTTGTCGTAGTAGTAACTGCAAGTGCAGAAGATTTTGTAGAAGAAATGTCTTCTTTAGTTTCAGCTACCACAATAGACGCTGGGGTACCAAACATTTGTATAACAAAAATAGTTGGGTAATTGTTATAAATTCCTTCAACCGTTGCAACACCTATTTCACGAAACCTCACATTAAGTAAGTTGGCTCTGTGACCTGGAGATTTAAGCCATGCATTTTTTACATCTGTTGAATCAGTAAAATTAATCGCCAGGTTTTCTCCTGCGTACAAAAAGTCGTAACCAGCTTGAGAGAGCCAATGCCATGGTGTTAATCCCTCTGGTGAGTTATGTGCAAAATATCCTTTGCTCACCATATCATTTCCTTTTAATGTCGCTGCTTGGTCTAATAATTCATTTCTAACAAGTGGTGCTTCATTAAACTGAATACGGCTTTCATTTGTTAAATCAATAAGTGCAGAAGCGGCGATTGATGCACCTTTTACAGTTTTATGAATAAAAAAAGAACTTCCTGCAGAAGCACCTAAAAGGAAAATGCTGACAAACAAAACAATAGCTACGGATAATTCTCTGAAGAAGTGCGGCTTGTAATCATTCTTATCGTGCGGGATGAACAGGTGTTTCAGCGCTGTACTTACTTTCATATTTGTAGTATATCAGGAATAGAAAGATAAAGGCAAATTTACTATTTCTTAAGTAAATTTCTTGCTGTTGGCCCAAAATATCCAGTTGGGGCAAGTCCCTTCTTCGCCTGCCACTTCTTTAAAGCGTCTTCAGTGGACTTTTCAAAACTTCCTAATGGTTCTCCTTTTAGAAATCCTTCAGCAACTAGAATTTTTTGTAATTCCTTAACAGCTTCTCCTTGAGACTTTATATGTAAATCACTTTTAAAATTAAATATAAAAGCACTTAATACTTTAGGCCCAACTACTGGAAGACCAGCCACTTCTTTCACAGCTACTTCTGTTTTCTTTGCAGTCGTCGTAGGTGTGGTTGGAGTTGTGGTTTTCTTAGCAGTTGTGACAGATGTTGCAGGTGTTGCAGATGTTGCAGATGTTTGAGCAACTTTTGTTGGTGTAGTTTTTACTGCAACCTTATCTTTTGAAGAAAGTAAACTTCTAGTCATAGGACCGAACAATCCATTTGCTGGAAGTTTATTCTTTGACTGTAATTTTTTTAATGCATCTTGTGTAGCTTTCCCAAAGTATCCAGTTGGTTCACTATTTAATAGACCTTCTTTAATCAAAATCTTTTGTAGTTCTGTAACATCAGTTCCCTTTGAACCAACTTTCAAATCACTCTTGAAATTAACAGTGTATATACCGAGAACTGCACCTGTAGGAGCACTCACAGTTTCTGTACTAGCTGTAGTGGCAACTGCAGCTCCAGTAGTTGCAGCTACTGCACTCGATGATGTTGGATATAAGGTCGCCGAACTACTTCCTCCGCCACCTCCGCCGCCGCCACCTCCAGAAAGGGTTCCGAGCGTATTAACTACGTAGTTTGCAGATGTACTAGTACTCGTCAAAATGTTACCAGTCAAATCAGTTACTCCAGTGCCTACCATTATTATATTCGTTGTTACAGAAGTACCTGTATTTGGAGTAAAGGAGGTTGTCCATACAATACCACCGTCTGTAGATGTAGCTGTAGAGATAAATCCATTATCAGCAGAGATGTCAGAATTATCAAATCCAGTAACTTTTTCACTGAACGTGAACGTAACTAGTGTAGAATCCCCTCCACCAAAAGAATAACTGCCCATTGAAATAGAAAGTGTTGGTTGAGTTTTATCAAAAGTAACTGAAGAAGCATTCGTTGTAGTACTCACTGTTACTCCAGCATTTCCTGATAAATCAGAAAAAGAAATACTTGTAGTGGCCAAACCAGTTGGCTGATTCGAAGTCATAACATAAGTAGCTGTCCAATTATTTCCTGAAGTATTTGTGGTTGTCGCTGATTGACTATCTATTGTAACTGTAGGAGTCGCGAGAGCTTTACTCGCGGTAAATGAAACTGTGATTGTATTTCCCACTTTTGCTAGAGTTGTTGAAGCATTATTTGAGGATATTGTTACTGAAGTTAAAGTAGGAACAGTTATTTCTTTTATCACGAGTGGCAAAGAAGTGGTAGCACTGATATTTCCTACGGCGTCAGTTGTTGTAACTGCCGGCGTGGTTGTTCCATCAGTTAGTGTCGTAGTATTTATTGTGATATCATAATTTCCTCCCGTTGTAGTTCCAGATCCTGTTATTGTTGTAGTTCCATCAGTCAAGGAAACATTAATTGTAGAGCCTGATTCTGCGGTACCTATGAAATGCACGGCAGAATTTTCTGAATTATTTATTCTATTGTCTGTTGCAATAGAACTTATAATTGGGGCGCTCGGTGCAGTTTTATCAAAAGTAATACTTGATCCTGATGTTAAAGTAGTCACTTGTGTTCCTGCATTTCCTGCTTGGTCAGTGAAATCTACTGTAAATGGAATTGTTCCTTCCGAAGAACTTGCTGTCATTATATAGGTTGAAGTATATGGTCCGGAACCAGTAGTTGTAGCAGATTGGCCAGCTATTGTAACAGTAGGAGAACTAAGAATTCTATCTGAAGCGAAAGAAAGTGTTATTGTATTTCCGACTTTTGATAATGTGGAACCATTTGTATTATTTGATGAAATAGTTACAGAAGAAAGAGTTGGGGCTGATTTGTAATATGTAACACTTGATGAGTCAGTTGTGGTACTTACAGTCACTCCTACATTTCCTAATAAATCAGAAAAAGAAATAGTAAATGGTACAACTCCTACAGAATCACTTGCCTGCATAGTGTAGCTGGCAGTATACGATCCTGTGTCTGTTACTGAAACAGTGTGCCCTTTGATTGTCACATCCGGTGTGTTTAGTGATTCGCTTACTGCTAATGAAAGGGTCAATACATCACCTAATTTTGCAAAAGAAGTATTAGAATTATTTGATTCAATATTTATAGAAGAAAGTGTTGGTAAATCTGTGTCTACAGAATAATTATTTGAATCCTCCGTATTGCCAATTCCTGCGGTACTCGTATCTATATCCATCACAGTTGAATTGTCTACTGTAATTACATTCGTTGACGCGGTTGTATTTGCGCTCGGTGTAAATGTCGCTGTCCAAATAGTATTATCACTTGATGTAACTGTTGAAAGTGTCCCACTCTCTACATTTATGTCTGTGTTATCAAATCCAGTTACCGGTTCACTGAATGTAAAAGTAACTGTGGAAGTACCGCCAGAAATAATTGTTGAAGGACTAACTACAATACCTACTGTTGGAGCGGAAGCATACGCATAATTTAAACCAAAAATAATTCCGAAAAATGTTAGCGCAAAAGATTTGATAAATAATTTATGCGAGCCGTTCATAAGATTATATTTTACATTAGTTATGAGCGTCTGCATAATAACTTTTCCTGTGTATTACGTGGACAACAAAAGCACTGCCTACGGCAGTGCTTTTGTTACTTTATAAACTTTA
>CALRDS010000027.1 GCA_943354975.1 Candidatus Nomurabacteria bacterium
TCACAAAATAAGGAGCCATATTTATCAACGTATTTCAGGGCACCCTAATGAGTGTTCAGAACTCTGGTATACTTTTTATAATGAAAGAGAAACAAATCAACCGTATTAACCCACCTGAACTATTTGACAGTGCTTCTTCCGGCTTTACACAGGTAATCGTTGAAGAAGACGAGAATACAAAAACAGTTTATGTGAGCGGTCAGACAGCATGGAATAGCGATAAAGAAATGATTGGTATGGGAGATTTGTTCGTGCAAGTAGTAGAGAGCCTACGTAATTTAGAGAAGGCAGTTAAGACAGCTGAGCTCACTCTCATGGATGTGCACTCAATTCGTATTTATATTAAAGAAAGTCATATCAAAGATACGGACGCGGTCACACTTGGATTGAAGGAAGTATTCGGGAAAAATCTACCTTGTTCAACTTGGGTTGGCGTGCCAGCGTTGGCAGTGGAAGACTTTTTAGTAGAAATAGAGCCATCACCAATTACTATTTTTAAATTCAAATCTAAGGGGACATAACTTGTTGCAAGGCACTTCCTTTTTATGTTCTATAGTATTGGTAAATTGTGATAGTGTTTCAATGCTTGATTTAATATATTCTCTCACATTATAAAGTTCTGAAAGCCACACTATTGGGTCACAGATTACGCGAAGCAGAAAGCTGTGAACACACAGCACAAGAACTGCTTCTTGTGCGTGGAGAGTCGAATATGGGATCGCGAAACTAATTATGACGAACAAAGTGAGGAATTAGTTTTGTGACTTACTCTCAGTGGGTCACCAATTAGCACTAACATGAGAAGACTATAAATAAAATTTCTTTACAAGTTTTATTAAATCATCTTTTGATTTAATGCCCCCCTCTATTTTAGTAGTGAGTTCGGCGGGGGATATCCACTCATAACTTTGAAATTCATCTGGATTATAATTTGGTACTTCATCTTGAGTTAATTCATACACGGTCATAAAAGAAGAAGTACCATCACTTCCCGGATTACACGTTCCAAGAACTATATATTTTACTGAATCTATATCAATATTTAGCTCTTCTGCCATTTCTTTTCTAAAAGCTTCTTCATAACTTTCTCCGGAAGAAACATGACCTCCGCAGCTAATATCGAGACAACCTGGAAACATTCTTTTGTCGTGTTGTCGGAGAGGTATCCATAGTTTACCTTCATGGTTTTTAATAAAACAATTAATAACTCTAAAATTATGTAAATTGTTCTTATAGACTTCACCCCTTTCCATCTGGCCAATTATGTTGTCATTATTATCAACTAAATCTAAAATCTCATCTGTTTGCATACTTTAACTATAGCAATTTATGTCTATCACGAGAAGGCTAAAAATAATATACTCGAAATCATATAAATAAGCTTCACTTGGTAATAAACTACTCTTATACATGGAGAATCGAATACGGGGTCGCGAAACTAATTATGACGAACAAAGTGAGGAATTAGTTTTGTGACTGACTCTCCGTGGGGTCACAAATTGGTTTCATGATAATATGTGAAATATCACGATGGGATTAGAAAATATACAAAAAACTTTTTTTAAAGGCTCGAAAGAAAAAATTCAAGAGCATCTTGAGCAAGTAGATTTTGATTTGCTTCGGACAATCTTTGAAGAAATATATAAGAAGGTCGGCCTAAATACGGATGACATGGAATTTGTTAAAAAGAAGATACAGAATTTTTTTATGATATGTTTTATTTTGCAGCAACATCAGGAATAGAGCCTGTTATAGACAAAACTACAGGAAAAGAAATTGGGGAACGCCCTGCATTACGTTTCAACCCAGCGAATTTTAGATTTAATATTCCTTCTTTAGAAAAAAATACTAAAAGATTATTGACACTCAAATTACTTATACATGAACAAGTACATATTACTCAATCTTACGTGACTGAACAATACAAAGATGAGGATGGTGTCCCAACTTCAATAGATGCCCCTGGCCTTACAAGCCATGATGAACATTTGGATATAACTCGTAATGCCTTTAATGAAGGACTGGTAGAAAAAATTGCAGATAAAATCCTAGAAGAATATCTGAAACGATCTGGATATAGTTCTCTTTTACAGGAAAGATATCATAAGACATACGACATTGGTAGAATGCTTATAGATATTTTGATACAAAAGATACACAATTACTCCGGGGTCCCTGAAGATCAAATATTCAATGCTCTTGTACGAGCATCATATGATGGTCAAGATATCCTGGATGATGGCCTATTTAGTGATGGCGGACAGGAAATAAGAGCTTTTATTGAGGAACACCAGTATACTGCACCACATTCCGTTAATATTCCGACACTCAATACAATCTCACAAGAAGAAAAGAATCGTTTAGTTAATATTTTCTCAAAGGAAATTGACATACAAAAATACAGTGACACATATGTCTTAAAGTTTCTGAAAAAGTACGGAATACACAAAAAATAGTATTTTTGAAAGATGGCAAAAAATACAACCACAAGTATAAAACCCTAAATGTTATACTTCTACCTAGCGTATGCCCCGTCGTATCACCCTAACTTTTGCTTGGCATGTAGTAGCCACAGCTATCATTCTTTTTCTTTTTCTCTGCGCCGGAATAACTCTTGCTGGATACAAATTATACAAAAAAATAGTTTTAACAGAAACTACTCAAAAAGAAATCCTCGATCAACAAAATAAAGATAGGCTTGCTCAAGAAAAAAAATCCCAGGAACTCCTAGAAGCTCAACAAGGAGCACTCGCTCAAGCACAACTTGAACTGATAAAAACTAAAACAGATTCTGCTAAAACTAATGCCCAATTAAAAACACTTAGCCAAACACTAAAAGATCAACCAAAAGAAATAATAATTTCTTCTACTGATTTAGCACCATACATGACCGGGATAGTGCAAGTTATTTGTGTAACATCATCTGGAATATCAAGCGGGAGTGGCTCACTTTGGACATTTAAAGAAATACCTTACGCGGTTGTTACAAATTATCATGTTGTAAAAGATGCTACCAAATGTGTTATTTCAATAACAAATACATCAAATGCAACTAACGGAATATTTAGTCTAAAAGGTGACATCCTAACATTTAATCAAAAAACTGATGAGGCTATACTCACTATTGGCTCCCCCCTTTCATCAAATAGCGTACCTATTGCTAATTATAATTACTCTTTAGCACAAGTGCGTAAGTGTGCGTCTCTTATTCCAGTTGGGTCCCCTGTTGTAATTGTGGGATTCCCAGCATATGCGAAACGTGATTCCACACTTTCAATAGATACCGTAGGAACAGTGAATGTGATTTACCGCACTGCAACTAACGGAATAATTTCTGGATATGACACGTCGCAGACTGGTGAGCCAAATTATTTCGTATCTGCAAAAATAGATAATGGAAACTCAGGTGGAATCGCACTAGCCAAAGATGCAAATGGTATTTGTACACTCGGTCTTCCTACGTGGCTTACTATAGGGAATTATGAGACTCAAGGACTGGTTCAAAATATC
Source organism: Candidatus Nomurabacteria bacterium (assembly GCA_943354975.1). Lineage (GTDB taxonomy): Bacteria > Patescibacteriota > Minisyncoccia > Phycocordibacterales > UBA5272 > UBA11704. The sequence goes on from CALRDS010000027.1 coordinate 3,511, forward strand.
ATTAACGTTTTACCTACTCGGTAAAACTTAGCCAAAAGTTTGTAAAGTCCTTAAAGTTTATAAAGTTAAAATGCATGGTAAAATGAAAGTAATCAAAAATCCTAAAAGGCTAAAGTGTTCTGGGTTTTAAATTTACTTTATGAACTTTTGACTTTATGGACTTTATAAACTACCCTTATGATTCTTCTCTCCATAGAAACTAGCTGCGATGAAACTGCAATATGTATAGTGAAGCGAATGCGTGGGAAAAGTGTGCGTTTTGAAGTGCTATCTCATAAGGTTTTATCTCAAGTAGATTTACATGCTCAGTATGGAGGAGTATTCCCTGCTCTTGCTAAACGTGAGCACTCAAAAGCTTTAACTCAACTAATTGCGACATGTCTTGAAGAAGCAGGGCTTCTCGTGCAGAGAACGAACACACATCATATACCGAATGCTTCACGAAAAAAATTAGACATACTACTTGAACGCGAGCCTGATATGTTATCAGCTATGAAAATAATGTTTGAAGAGATACAAAAACCAGCAATTGATGCTATAGCAGTAACTTCAGGCCCAGGACTTGAACCCGCGCTTTGGGTAGGGATAAATGGAGCACTTGCTATGAATATGATTTGGGATATTCCTGTGTACCCAATCAATCACATGGAAGGTCATGTCATCGCAAGTATACTGACGCACAAAGATGAATGTTACGAAATACCGGCAATAGAATTTCCTGCTTGTGCGTTACTTATTTCAGGTGGACATACTGAGCTCGTCCGTGTACCAAAGTTGCGTTCATATAAAGTCATCGGCAAAACAAGAGATGACGCGGTAGGAGAAGCGTTTGATAAAGTAGCTAGAATGTTAGAACTTCCCTACCCTGGCGGACCACAAATATCAAAACTCGCTGAATCTGCGCGCAAAGAAGGAATAGTCGTCGATGACCATTTTAAACTTCCGCGACCGATGCTACACACTGGAGATTTGAATTTTTCATGTAGTGGGCTCAAGACTGCGGTGCTAACACGTATACATAAACTAGAAAGTGTAGATGATCTAACAAAGAAAAAGTTAGCCCTTGAATTTGAGAATTCAATAGCAGACGTCCTAGTCGCAAAAGTTAAACAAGCGATGTATGAAAACAAAGCAAAGTCCCTAATCGTTGGTGGTGGAGTTAGTGCCAATACTCATATAAGAAAATCCCTTAAAAAACTTTCTGAAGAAGAAGCTTTTGAATTATTTTTACCTGAAAAAAATCTCTCAACAGATAATGGCCTAATGATTGCATCAGTTGGACTACTTCATATTACAGAAGGAATTAAACCTAGGACAAAAATAAAAGCAAATGGATCTTGGTCAGTGGAAGACTGTTAGATATTAAATTTTAGAAAATACAAAACAAAAACACCTTTGAGGTGTTTTTGTTTGCCTCGCACCCCATTGTGGTGAGCGTGGCATGCTCCAAAATAAGTGCCTTATGTGAGCGCGGTCGCCCACCGCAATGATTTGCGAGTGGGTTCCACATTTAAAAGTATAGCATTATGTAAAAAAGTTAACAAAAAAGCCACTGACACAGTGTCAGTGGCTCGAATTAAGGGCGGTGGCGCGGCTGCTCGAATTGCAGTCATGTCCACCGTAAAGAACGTCTCAAGGACGATACGCTTTTCTCCATTTACTTTCGTATTTGGAAGCGAAGTGAATTCCAGGGACTTCAGACCACTCCTGTCCATACATGGAGTCGCTTACGGCGTAAATAGGTCTGTTTCGAACAATCCCCTTATTCGAACCAAGGAAGTTAATCCCTTGATCCAAGATCACTTGATACAGTATATCAGTTAATAAACTATTTGTCAAGTGCAGGGAGTAATTTAAGCTAAATAACTAATTTAGGGTTGAAACATAAAGCTTTTATGGCTTTTTTAAAATTTTAGCCAAAAACGTAAAGGGCCATCTTTCGATGGCCCAATGCGCAGGCATTTATTCATTTTGTAAGCATACCAATGGCGCTCACATAAACTAGTTTATCTTGTTAGGGAAAAAAAGTAAAGCTACTTCTTAAGACCTCCAAGGAGTTGACTTATATAGGTATCTACTTGGGATGAATACTCTGGATTCGTCTTCTTAAGTTCATTTAATAATTGAATTGCTAACCCTATTTGTTTTGTATCAACTAAAGCTTTTAGAATATCAGCGTCAAATGGTGTAGTCTGACCTTTATCTGCAATGTGAGTATGAGATTCATTCCACTTACCCGCGTAAACTGAAGATAATGCATACCACTTTGCAGCTGTTGGGTATATTGGCTGGTTATCATATGTTTCTGCAGCTAAAGAATAAGCTTCACTCGCCTTATTTTGCATCAAATATGTACGAATTAAGTCAAATGATATTAATTGCTTCTTTGGTGCAAGAGTGTGTGCTAAAGTCAATATTTCTTCAGCAGAATTAGCATCTCCTATCCCACTGTAAAATGTTCCATAAAGAGACAACATTCTGACATCTTCTTTATGTGCTGGAAAAGATGCTTTTATATCATCACGAATAGCTTTTATCAAACTACCCACAGCATCAATTGACGCTTTTCTGTCTGCTTCAGAAATTTCCTTAGGAATATTCACTTGAGAAACGCGAACCCCCATTTGCAAAAATTGTTCACGAGCCTCCTCAGATCCCAAAGTATTAAGCCCTATAGCTTTCACAAACGAATCTTCCTGAATTTTTACTGCTTCAGCAAAAGGCATTTTTTGAATAAGTTGATTTATATTCATCCCTTGAATCAAATACTGATTAACAAGAAATGGTTTATAGTTTACATAATAAAATATAACAACTAATAATATACCTACCACTGGAGCATAAAGTAGACTTATTTGTTCATCAGGTATAGAGAAACTTTTGTGATGTATATTATGACTTTCTTTTGTTCTGTTGGATATATACGCAAGTAGAGCAAAGAATAATATATAACTAGTCATATTATCAAACACAAATATATTATGAACAAAATACCCAGCAATAACACCTGTGAGTATTGCCTTTTCGCGGAATGACATTTCATTTTTTCTGCCCCACATCAAGTAAATAGCAACAAAATAAAGAGAAAGATACGAAAGTAATCCGAGTATTCCACCAGCCACTAGCCAATCGAAAAATACGTCATGAGACCTGTCATACCACGCTTCAAGGTTCCACATCTTTTCTGGTATAAATTTTCTTGCATATATATAGCTGAAATTATCTTGCCCATAGCCAAATATTGGACGCTCCTTCCACGCATCGAAACTAATTTTCCAAATTGCTAATCTACTACCTGTTGTAATATCACGAGGGGAAATACTTGCAATTCTGGCAAGAGTTGGAGACGAGGCCACTAATTCTGTGGTTTTTATTGCTTGGAATAAAAATATAACCGCAATTATTCCAATAAATACTCCAGCACCAATTCTTCTGTATTTTTCTTCAAATCTTATAAGTATAGAAATACTTCCTGCTAAAAGAATAAAGGCATACACATAGCTTACTGTTTGAAAAACCTGCAACCAATCATTATTAAAAAATAATGAAACTGCTGAATAACCCAAGTAGAGTATTGTTGATACGGCTACGGCTATCGTTTCTTTTTGTGAATCTACTAATTTGAAAACATAAAGCCCCAAGCCTAAAAGAGCGGCAACAACAAGACCGATTATTGTACCTCTAGTACCTGAATAAAATAGAGCAACTAAGTTAAGAACTATCAATGTTGGGTAAACCCAGTGCTTTTTATTTCCATCATTTTCTTTTGATTGTGACCAAAGCAAAGCAGCAATAAAACCATTTATTAAACAAAATATAGCAAAATACGCTGAGTTGCCAATTGTTGAATCAAGACGTGTATCACTTAAATGAATTGGAAATCTTGTAGAAAACCAGGCTCCAACATTCGGAAAATAATCCCTAAATATATATCCCTGTGCACCAAGAAGTTGACCGTAAGCCCAAATAAGTACCGCAAAGTTTCCAGCTAGAAACACTTTCCACATTGTCTGCCAACTCTTTAAATCTTGTAGCATTGCGATTAGAACCAAGAAATACGCAAAGAAGTGAATGTGTGCGACAAATCCTTCCATTCTTTCATAATTACTAATCATACTCTTAGCAGGATCAACACCTAAAATATCAGCTACCAAAAGCACAACCACAAATATCGCGTAAGCAATAGCCAAAGGAGATTTCTTAAAATTTATACGATACTTTGAATCATGCAGTGCGAGTATCGTCCATCCAGCAAAAGCTATTTCAACCATTGTTCGGAAAAGCATGTTTTTTCCAGAAATAAACGGGAAATACATTCCTGGTGTTCCCCAATTAAATACATCTACCCCTTTACCGTCTGCAACATAAAGTGCGATAAATGGAACTACACAAAGAGAAACCCACACAACCTTTTTAATAATACTTTGCATGATTTATTTTTTATGATTAATTGGAAAAGTATATCATAAAAAACAGTCAAAAGTCTGTAAAGTCCATAAAGTCAGAAACCCGTACGGTTGAGTTCTTTATTGAGTAAAATAATGGTAAAATAAGGTATAAGATCGATTTTTTGTATTCGTTTTACAACTTTATAAACTTTCGACTTTATAAACTAATTTATGATTCCGAAAACTATTCATTATGTGTGGTTTGGTCCAGAAAAACCACAAGAAACTCTCGAATGCATAGACAGCTGGAAAGAAAAGAATCCGGACTTTGAAATAAAGGAATGGAATGAAATAAACTTTCCTGTTGAAAATCATCCTTTCGCCACACGTATGTTTACCGAAAAAAAATGGTCTTTCCTTTCGGATTACGTTCGATTGATTGTTCTTTATGATGAAGGTGGTTTTTATTTAGATACTGACATGCTACTTTTGCAATCTATATGGCCACTCACTCAACACGCATGTGTTTTAGGAGAAGAGTCCCCTGGTGTTATAAGTGCTGGGATGATTGGTGCTGAAAAAAACCACCCATTCATAGCAAAAGCAAAAGAAATTTATGACAAAAATCCAAAAGAGTTAATAACTATTCCGAGAGTTCTTTCACAAGTGTACGGAAGTTATGAAGACAAAAACTCTCTTACAGTTTTATCGCCGGAAACCTTTTATCCATTTGATAGTGAACACATAAAAGAGTTTCATGGCCAAGATTTAGGCAAAGCTGTGTTTGGTGTGCACCTATGGCACTATTCTTGGGGAAGTCCGCTGAATAAATTTTTCAAGAAAATTGGTATACATGGGATAGGCAAGCGGATTTTGGAGCGTCTAGGTATTAAGCAACTGATTAAGAGGCTTCTCGGGTTCGTGTGATGGAGTTCATAAAGTTATAAAGTTTATAAAGTAAATACATGGCTATAGAAAAATTTGAAGACATCCTATCGTGGCAAAAGGCAAAATCTTTATCTATTACTGTCTATAGATTATTTAGCTCAAATAAAGATTATGCCTTTAAAGACCAAATACAAAGAGCATCTGTTTCAATAATGAATAATATAGCGGAAGGATACGAGAGAAAAAGCAATAAAGAACTAAAGTATTTTCTATTCGTCGCAAAAGGTTCTTCGGCCGAAATTCGTTCCATGCTTTATCTTGCGTTGTCTCTGAAATATATTACTGAAAATGATTTTAAAAGACTTTATTCAGACGCAACAGAAATATCAAAAATGCTCTCGGGTTTCATTAAAACTTTATAACTTTATGAACTTTAAAAACTTTCAACTACTCTTATGAAATTTAGTATAATTATTCCAACACATAGACGCGGAGAAGAACTCATTCGTACTGTGAACTCTG
>CALRDS010000028.1 GCA_943354975.1 Candidatus Nomurabacteria bacterium
CCGTTTCGTCTTCGTCCGTCGCAAGTAGTACTCGGACCTCTCTACCTCGGGTCTTTTGGACCCTTGGAACTTGGTCCTCAACGCTTTGGAGAAAGCGGAAAACTAAAAGCCCTGCACAGCAATGTGCGGGGCTTATTTTATATTTTGATACAATGAAAACGGCAGTAGGTGAATATGCGGGAGACCACTAATTTGTATTTAGGTTTCCTGCTACCGAACCCAGTATCCATACATTCGGAGTATTCACGACCAAGGTTTTGGATAGAGTGGTGTATGCAGAAACTTCAAAAAAAGAAGATACTTGGTATAAGGTGTTAGAGCATTATGATGCTAAATACGATACAACCCCGAGAGTATTCAAGGGGTGGTGGAACGGATGACATCTTATACATAAACTGACTCGGACGGCAACCTCAAGGTGTTCAACGTTGAACACGACAATGACGAGCTCTGGCTCAACGGTAACAATGGTAACCCTGACAACTTCTGGAATGGCAACAACCGTTTCGTCTTCGTCCGTCGCAAATCACTTCATTTCTCTCCAGTATTTATGGCTGGAGAGTTTTGTTTTGTGAGTTGCCCATTCCATCCACCAAGCATCCTGCCCACCTCATCTATTTTCAATGATAAGGCGATATACTTTTTATTATCCATTGATTTAGTTTCCCACAAGACAAGCAGGAGTATTTTAAGAGTATCTGTTTTTCTTATAGCTATTTTCACCCAAGGATGCTTTTCTCCTTGTGAGAGAAAACTTGCTATTGATATTGCTTCTATGATTTCAACAAAAAGAGTGTCAATTCTCTGACCAAGAGAGTGCCTGTGTAGTTTGGGTAGGGTTTGGTAGTAGCCATACCAAAGGAGATAAACCTCTTTCATTTTTTGCAGTAATGGTAAGATTCGTGGGGGGGGGGGACATTCATAGGTAGTATTTTTTAGGGTTATTATGAACAGAAAAATATTATGGTTAAAGATGGTTATGAATGGGGAGAAAATTATATTGAACCAAACACATTAATTTTTTTCAAACTTGGTCCAGATGGGGAGAAGTTAGAAAATATACATGTATGTGAGGAAGATTCTGCGAAGGTTCGTCAATTTATTGTTACGCGTGATTATCTAAGAAATCATCCAGGAAGAGCAAAGGAGTATTCTGAATTAAAAGAGAAAAATGTTTTATTGTACCCAGATGATTATCCAGCATACAGGGCAGCAAAAGATCCCTTTCTAAAACAGTTAGAAAAAGATGCCTATGAATGGGGGGATAATAATAAATAGAAATAATATAGTGTAAAACAGTGTAGGGTAAATTATTTCTTACTCATCTGGGTTCTAATCCTGTACCGCAAGGGTATTGCAATTTCTACAGATTGCGTACAATCTAAGAAATCGGGAATACCACAAGAGTACTGCCGAAAATATAGTCACTACGGTTCTTATTTTCTAGGTAGTCATACGACAGTACACAAAAAAGGTATATACTTGGAATTATATGAAAAAGAAAATTTGGTTACTAGCAGTAGTTGCAATAATCTTGCTAGTTTTGGTTGTTTGGTGTTATCAGAACTATAGTATGAACGAAACAATGAGGATTGTGAGTGTGCAACCCTTCAATTCAGGTCAATATTCTACAGATCCTTCTCTTACTCAAATTGGGCCAAATAATATAAAGATTCTATTCAAGGGTCCAGTTACCATTATGGGGAATTACTTTTTTGAAGCTAATGAGTCAGGTTTTGTGGGGTATTGTATGAAAGATTTCGATATATCTTTTTTAGGAGTTTTGCCATATGGAATCTCCCCAGAAGAAGTACAAGTCTTTTGCTTTAGGAATGCAGACATTGTGGAAAAAAAACTTGGGAAGCAATCTAAAGAAATTGCTGTAACAATTGATAACTTTGAACTCAAATCGTACCCTGCCGAAGTTATGAACTGGGCTGATTTTGTTGATGTAAAGTTCTAATTCTCTCCACCACAGCACACCAAAACAAAAAACAGTTGTTAGGACTGTTTTTTGTTTTGGTGTGCCTATCCGTGGGAAAGGTGTCAGGAAAACGGGAGTTTCCCTGTAGAGGAGAGCAGTGGACAAAGTGAACGTTGAGAACCGTGGGTTCTTAAAACTGTAATGAGCGACAGCGAATGTAAGTTGGATAAGGCACACCTATTTAGAACTGGTATATAATGTAGTATATGAAAATAGAAAGAGTGATTGAATTAAGCAAAGAAAAAATATCGTCAATGATGTGGAACTTCGGGGGTTCTACATTCGACGAAAAAAGCACCAAAGTATTTTTAGATGATAAAAAGAATTATCTGGTAGTTGCTGAAGAGGGTGGGAAGATTATAGGAATACTCAGGGGGCATTATTTTCCAAGATTCGATATTAAGAAAGCATCAATACTACTTTACGAGATAGATGTTCATCCAGAACACAGGCGAAAAGGAATAGGAACTAAGTTGATTGAAAAACTTAAAGATATTGCTTATGAGGAAAAAGTTCCAGAAATCTGGGTAATTACTAACAAATCAAATACTGCAGCGATGCAACTTTATACGTCAACAGGGGCGATTGCTACACATGATGACGATATAGTTTTGGAATATCATATTTAATAAAATGAGTGCTAAAAAATATACAATAAAATCGGAAGTATGGCTCTATCCAGGTATGAGCGGGTGGCATTTTATAGGCATCCCCAAGAAGGAATCTGTAGAAATAAAAAATAGATATAAAGTAAAAGCCGGATTTGGTTCTATTCCAGTTATGGTAACTATTAATAAAACAAAATGGAAGACATCTATATTTCCAGATAAAAGGACTGAAACTTATTTACTGCCATTAAAAGCAGAGGTACGTAGAAAGGAGGGAATTTTTTCTGGAAACAAAATCTCATTAACTGTAGAATTAATTTGAAAAGTAATATACTAGTTTTAGTTATAAAATAATTTTAAAGCCCATGAAAACCCTAAAATGTGATTTGTGTGAAGTAACTGCTGAAGGTGAGACATTTGAAGCATGGATGGAGGCGCTCAAACCACACTACTTCACAGCCCACCCTGAGGTAATGAGTGATCCAACTAAAACCAAGGAAGATATGATGAAATGGATGGATGAAAATAAGATAAGATTTGAGGCTGTAAATTAATATAGTGTAAACAGCAGTAGGGTAAATTATTTCTGTGTCATCTGAGTTCTAATAGTGTACCACAAGGGTATTGCTAAAAACATAGTCGCAAGGCTCCTTGTTTTGAGGGAATCTACGACAGTACACCAATCCAATACATCAGTAAAATCAACGGTTATTTTTTGTACCCAATCGAGAATAATCACTAGGCTGGAACTGATATACTTATCCTAATGAAAAAAGAAGAACCAAACTTTAACTTCTCGATTAAAGAACTCAAGGCATACACAAAGAAAGGAAAGTTAGATGAATGGGTGTTTGAATTCCTTCACGGTCCTGGAATAAATAAAGGAATGGCAAAAGGTCTAAAGCTTCGCAAAGAAGAAGGGTATCATTCTTGGGTGGGACCAATTAACTTTCCTTTAAAAGAGTTAGCGCGTTGCTGTGGACCTGAAGAAGGAATGGAATATCCTGAATCTTTAAAAAAATTTAACAAAAGGGTGAACGCTATGGTTAAAGAAATAAAAAAAGACTGGGAAGTACCAGTGTTAATTGCTAACCCACGACCCTGGCCAATACTTTCTGTAAGAGATGGTACCCATAGGCACGAAGCATTAATAAGAATCGGAAAGAAAAAATACCCTACCATCTTCTGGTTTGATACTCCCCAAGACAGGCAGAAGTTTGTAAGAAAATATAAAGATATAATGTAAACAGAGGTAGGGGTGGCTATATTTTGCTCATTTGAGTTCTAATCCCGTCTACGACAGTACACGCTTATTTGAGAAAATTCTGAAAAAGGTGTTCCCGTATGGTTTTTATCGGTTATAATATAAATGTATCTTATAAATTATATTTAATCATGAAAAAAATACTAAAGACATTAATAACAACGTCAGTTATTTCGCTAGCTTGTTCTACGTTTGCCTTTGCTGAAACTAACACAACAGCAGGAACAAATCCTGTAAAGCCAGTTAAAAAGGAAGAGACAAAGACTATGCCTATAAAATCAAATAAGAAGGTGGAAATGATTAAGGTTAAAGCAGAAGCTAAAGCGGAAATAAAAGACGCGAAAGCAAAGCTTGAAGAAGCAAAAAAAGAAGCTAAAGATGTAAAAAAAGCTGTTGTGGCGAAGAAAGTCGAAGAAACCAAGAAAACTATAGAAGCGGCTAAAGCTAAAGTTGAATCTGTAAGGAAAACAGAAGTAGCAAAGAAATTGGAAACAAAAACGGTAACAAAGCCAATTCAATAAAGTTTGTTAGTAAAAATAAAAGAACCTCATCCGCAGGTTCTTTTATTTTTTGTTAGACTAGTAACATGGAACATTTACCAATACCTCCATCTGAGGCGATTATTTACGAAGATGACAAACTTTATGTTTGTCTCGCGTCGTATCCACTTACTATTGGACATACGATTGTTGTTTGGAAGGATCAAGTCGAAGATTTACATTTGCTATCGATTAAAGAGTACGAATATCTCATGGATATAGTAGACCAAGTACGCGACCTATTGCTTAACTATTTAAATGTAGAAAAAGTTTATTTATTGTACATGGATGAAGCAAAACAAGTCCACTGGCATCTAGTCCCGAGATATGAAGAACAAGGGTTCAATGTGCTGATACACGAGCCTGTTTTACTGGAAGATTTCTCTCTTGCAGGAGAACTTAAAGATTATCTTTCAAAATGATAGAATGGGGGTATGAAAAATAAGAATATAATTATTACTGGATGGGTGCTGGTAGTTTTGGCTGTTGTGGGATTTTTATATTTTCAAAAAGATAGAACTAATATCGAGTATATTCCTCTAGGTTCTTCTACTACCACAGAAGAAGTTTCTGAAGTAGTCTCAACTATAGGCAAAGGAATCTTGAAAGGAAATGTAACTGTTGGACCAGTATGTACCAAAGAGATAAGAGAAAAGTTCCCAACATATCCATGCACTCCAACGCCTGAAATGTATGCGGCAGCACAGGTTTTTGTGTATATGCCTGACAAAAAGACTTTAGTTAAAACAATAGTGCCAGATAAATATGGAAACTTTTCTGTAACTCTAACAGAGGGAACGTATTTCATAGATATGACACATCAGACCATGGGAGGCACAAAAGGAGTACCCACAACAATAACTATTTCAAAAGACAAACCAGTAGTACTTAAGTTAGATGTAGATACAGGGCTTAGATAATTTTAATTATGAGTAAAGAAAACGATGCAATTTTATTTTACGAAGGAGAGTATTATATGTTTTCAAATTTTTCTTGCTTTGCTGTTACTTATAACGGCAGAGTTTGGTTTTCTTCTGAACATGCTTATCAAGCTGCAAAATTTGATGATGAAAATGTAATCAATAGTATACACAATGCATTGTCTGCTCATGATTCAAAAAAAATTGCGCAGGCATATAAAAATAAAATAAGAAAGGATTGGAATGAAGTAAAAATATCCACGATGGAAGATATAATTAGAGCAAAGATAGCACAGCATCCATTTGTTAGGCAAAAACTTCTTGAGACTGGAAATAGAGAAATTATTGAAAACTCTCATAAAGATTGGTTTTGGGGAAGAGGGGCAGATTTCAAAGGGCATAACGAGCTTGGTAAGGTTTGGATGAAATTGCGAGAAGAACTAAAATAACAATATGAAAGAACCAACGGAATCAGAAATAATTATTATCGGAGCTGGAGCATCGGGAATTATGGCCGCTAGAGAATTAAGTAAAGAGGGGAAAAAAGTAATAATATTGGAAGCAAGGGATAGAGTCGGAGGACGGGTTTATCCATTATCAGAAGAAGATTTCGGTTATCCTGCGCAAGGCGGTGCAGAGTTTATTGATGGCGGGTCAAAAATCGTAAATGAACTGATTAAAGAAGCTGGATTAACGTATATTGAAATAGAAAATGGAGAAACATGGAATGTAAGACGTGAAAGAATATATAAAGCAGCAGATAATGCGATGGAGGATTTAGTTTTTGCTTCGCATAGAAAGGAAATTAATCAAAGATTACTAGAATTAAAAGAAGACATCCCAGTATCTTCATTTTTGGAGAAATATTTTAGTGAAGATAAATATAAAGAACTTCGTCATTGGATTATTGATATGGTAGAAACATATAATGTAGGTAATCCAAATAAAGCCAGTACCTTTGCGATGAGAGATGAATGGATGGGAGATGTTGATTGGAGTCAAGGAAGAATAAAAGAAGGGTATGGAGCGTTGATTATGTTTCTAAAATCAGAGTGTGAAAAAAATGGAGTAGACATTTTACTAAATAGAGAAGTTTCAGAAATTAATATAGTAGAAGGCCTTACAAATGTAACCTGTACAGACGGATTAGTTTATTCTGGACAAAAAGTTGTAGTTACAGTTCCACTGCCAGTATTGTCTTCTATACAATTTAATCCAGTAATTACAAAAAAGATAGAAGCATCTAAGAAGATTGGTTTTGGGAATGTTATTAAAATTTTGATAAAATTTAAAGATAACTGGTGGAAAAATTCTACACAAGATGATCTAAGTGAGGCTTTTCTAATTCTCACTGATAGAGTGGTTCGGGTTGTTTGGACTCAATATCCAAGTGATTATACAACTCTTACCGCATGGATTTGTAATAAAGATGCTGAAGAGTTGAAACATAAATCTAATGAAGACATTCTATTTGTGGCCTTGGAGTCACTGGCTGATATATTTAAAGTCGATATAGAAAAGATAAAAAGTGAAGTGGTTATTTCAAAGATTAATAATTGGGCAGAGGATAAGTTTACTCGGGGTGCGTATAGTTATGGAACTCCAGAGAAAAAAGAAGCTTTGATAGAACTATGGAAGCCAGTAGGTGGGATGATTTATTTTGCAGGAGAAGCATTGTGTAGTGGTAATGAATCAGCGTCAGTTGAAGCGGCCCTACAAAGCGGTAGAGAGACGGCGGAAAAAATATTGAAAACGTTCTAAGTGGTATACTTTTAGCATGAGTAATCCCTTTCCTAATCCGCATATTCACATAGATCATCATCCAAAATTAGTAAAAGAAGGAGTTTTTGTTCTCGATGAAGAGGTATGGAGCACACAAAAGCGCATTGCGCGTATTTACGGTAGAAGTATTCCCACAATAAATGATCACTTAAAGAAAATATATCGTGAAAGAGAAATGATGAAAGCGTCCAGTGAAAGAGTTTTAACTGTTACTCAAAATGAAGGAAAGAAAAAAGTTTCACGTAGCATTTATGTATATAGTTCCGACGTTGTAATTGCAATAGGATTTCGTGTAAAAGGGGAATGGGGTAAACAATTCCGTATTTGGGCGCGTGAAGTTGTACGAGCAAGTTACGATCCACGCGAGCAGATTAGACATTTAACGGGAAAGTAATTATTTCCTGAATCCTTGTAGATGGTCGATTAAATACTGCATATTTATAGTAGTTTTTTTACCAGGGTTGAAAATTTGTTTTGGATCCCACGCTTCTTTTATTTTTCTAAAAACAGAAAGCATTGGTTCATTATAAATATATGTCAGATATGGAGTACGAGCTAAACCATCTCCACTAGTTGAGCTGATTCCACCCTTATGTTTTTTTATAAAACTAAATACAGCTTCTCCAAATCCAGAAGATTCCATTTCATATGTTGGAGAGCGTGGATCAAACATCGCAACAACTGAGAGGTGTCCGCTTCCTGCGTTCCCCGTCATGACATATGGATTTCCTAAAGATGACATATAGGATGTAACTGAAGAAATGAGTTCACCGTATTTATGTAGTGGAACAATTAATCCATCACATAGTGTTACTGGAACCTGAGTTTCACCAGTGTATTTATTTAAAAGAGAAAAAAGCAAACTACTTTTTGTAACATGTTCTATCATATTACTTCCTTCTGTATGAACAATTAGTCCTTCTTTAATATTTAGTGCTTTCGTAAAGACTCTTGCCATGCCGTGTAATTTTTCTTTATCTATACCAAAATGAGTTACAAGTAAAACATATTGAGTTTCTGGAAAAGAGGGGAGAAGCCCCGCATGATATTTTTCTGCGAGATTTGCAAACATTGAGTCATATAAAAATATATGCGTTGCATGGTGATGTTTAGCGATATCGATATAAGTAGAGAGCTTGGAAACATCATTTATAGAAATACATGTAGTTAACGAGTGTGGTAGATGTACAGAAAGACGAAAAGTGACAGTGGTTATAATCCCAAGAGTCCCTTCTGACCCAACCAGTTCATCAAGTAACTGGCGTGGCCCAATCGAAGTGTTCCATACACAGTATCCTGTGGCATCGTCATTGCTTACCGGCTTGTTCGCCCTTATTATTGGAGCGGACTCTGTTAGTATAGGAAATACGGCTTGGTATATTCCAAGAAGTCGACCGCTTGGGGTTATGCCATCTGCTATGCGGTGCTCTTCTCCAGTGTCTACCACAACGGTTAGGGATTCTACCCACTCGCGTATAGTTCCATGGTGAAATGTCGTAGGCGTTCCACTTTTTGTCGCAATAAGTCCTCCTATTGTTGATTCATCATCTTGCGCTGTTAGTACTGGCACATCCATATTCCATCCACGCAACTTTTCTCTTAAAGATTTTATTGTAACCCCAGCGTCTACCGTTATGGTATGGTCCAACATATTTATATGACGTATCTGATTGAAGTGTCGTGACATGTCGAGCACAATTCCTTCACCCAAAGACCCACCTGTACGCGCAGTACCTTTGCCACGAGCGGTAACGGGCATACCGTATTCACGAGCAAATGAGACAACGTTTTTGATATCCGTTGCGTTTTTAGGATAAATAACCGCCTGGGGGCGTACATTATAAGGGGACCCGTCGACACTATAAGAATTAATTCCAGAAGTAGAACAATCTATGTCCCCCGAAAGTCCTCTTCCTAGTTCTGCGAATAGAGGAGGGACACTATAGATTAGGTTAGATACCACTTTCATATATGCTTTTACCGTTTTGGTAGATTAAGAAAAGTGCAGAGCCTACGGTTATAAGCAC
>CALRDS010000029.1 GCA_943354975.1 Candidatus Nomurabacteria bacterium
CATAACAGATGCAGTGTATTCAGGACGCACAGCGAGCCTGTCTCCCCCTTTTGAACGAAATGTGTACATTTCTTTTTCTACGACATCAGTCTCTTCACCTAAGGCTGATGTAAAAACTTCTTCGCGTTCAAGTACAGGGGTTTCTATTGGTTTGAAACCATAGTAAACAGCTATTTCTTGAGCTTTTTCAAAGAGCCCTTGATACGCGTAGTATTGCTCATCATAAAGATCAAACATCCCTTTTAGTGATATTGGAATTTCTTTCTTTTCTTTTTTTGATTCTTCAGGCATAAAATTTATTTAGTATAAGTTGCTCTTCCGGGTTCATAAGATATTACAAATAGTGGGAACAATCTGAATAGTACTTGACCTTTTACGTTAACTTCGTCGAGCGGTCCCCAATCTCGACTATCATAACTCTGTGCACGGTTGTCTCCCATCATAAAATAATGATGATCACCAATCGTCATGTCCACATTTTTACGGAGCTCTTTGTAAATAACAAAAGATTCATCAACAATAAATCCTTTTGGATTTTCTTTATTATAAATCGTTGTTACTCCATTTTCCACTTTTATTCTTTCACCAGGAAGTCCGATAACTCTTTTGATTAGATATTTACCTTCATAAGGATTTCTATTATTCTCGTATAGCTTAAATATCATAACATCTCCTCGAGCAGGTTTCCCTACCAAATAAGAGAATTTATCTACCAAAAGGAACTCTTTATTATGATAAGTTGGCAACATCGAACCTCCGTCTACTATAAATGGTTGAATAATAAATATTTGTATCAACTTTACAAATATTAATATGACAAAAATCCAAACCAGTAGTGAAGACGGCCTCTCATCTGGTTCAAGTATTTTTAATTTTACAAAAGTGGTTCTCCAAGATGGAAAAATTGATGCGAGAATTAGAGAAATTATTAGTATCGCGAGTAGTCCGTAAATTGCGATAGCGACTTGATTTTGTGCAATGTCTGAAAATGAGCCAAGAATATCATTCGTAAAAGAAGAAAGCATTGTGCGCTCAGTATATAGATTCATTTGTCGTTGTGCAACACTAGAAATAGTTTTAAATTTCAGTTTGTTTACGTTTGTACAAATGATAGAATGTGCAGATGATTTACACTCTCGTTCCGCTCGGTAATCCTGGTGAAAAATATGCAAAAACTCGCCATAATGTGGGGAGAATTATTATTAATTTAATAGAAGAGGATTTAAATAAACTCTCTGATGTTGAGATTTTTATTCCGGATAGTTTTATGAATGAAAGTGGTAAAGAAGTTGAAAAATATTTGAGATATCACGAAGGGCATGAACTTGTAGTCGTGTATGATGATAAGGACTTACCATTTGGAACATTCCGTATTGCATTTGATAGGGGTGACGGTGGGCACAATGGTTTAAAAAGCACTATT
Source organism: Candidatus Nomurabacteria bacterium (assembly GCA_943354975.1). Classification (GTDB taxonomy): domain Bacteria; phylum Patescibacteriota; class Minisyncoccia; order Phycocordibacterales; family UBA5272; genus UBA11704. The sequence continues at coordinate 1,424 of CALRDS010000029.1, forward strand.
GATTCACTTGGTAAAAAAGATTTTATTCGTATACGCATAGGCATTGCTCCAAAAGAAGTAGACGGAAAAGAAATAATTCCACCACACGGAGAAGTTGTGCAGGATTATGTTTTAGGTAAGATTAGAGAAGACGAAAATGAAATGCTGCGAACTGTGGCGCCGAATGTTTTAGGTGCGATAAGGACAATGGTAGAGGAGGGGTATCATAAGGCGATGGAGAAATACAATTAAAATACTCTTAATATAACGATGGATAAAAATTTAACTGCACAACCAGAAAATAAAGCGGAAAGTAACGAAAGAAAACTCGCTGATTTGTTTTCTAAGCTGCCTAAACAACTACAGGATTTATGGCGGGAAAAAACAGAGGCAATGGGATTAGAAGATGAGGAAGCCATTAAGGTAATTGAGGATGTTCTTCGTCAGCGGGCTGAGGTAAAAGAAAGAATCTTTACAAGAATTCACGAGATAGAAAGTCCTGAGTTGAAAGAAGAGGTTAGGGGTGTTGTGCATGCAGTTGAAAATACTTTTGGAGATATGAATTATTTCGTAGGTAACGGTTCAGTCGCAGAAGTTTACGAGACACCGTATTCAAAGAGGGTCTGTGTGAAATATCTAGTGAATGTTGAAATGGCAAAGGAACATGGAAATAACTTTCAAGAGGAGGTCGGGTATCTTGAAGACATGTAGGGTTTTCGTGTAGAAGGAGTTAGAGTTCCAAATGTGTATTTTGATCACATGTCTGGTTTCGGGACGTGTTTTGGAATGGAAAAAATAGATGGAAATTCGCTCAATATAATTATGGAAAAACCCGACACCATTGATTTTTTGGATGTTATAAAAAATCAAAATATGTTAGAAGTAATTGGCAAAATGAAAAAGTTTATTATTCAGATGCACAAAGAAAAAAAGATTGTACACAGGGATTTAACACCGAGAAACATAATGGTGGATAGGAAAGGTAATTGGTATGTTATTGATTTTGGAAAAGGGAAACGCATAGAAATAGGAGACGATTCAACCGAGGGTTCAGAACGAACAGACGTGTCTACGGTTGAGAATTCTATTCGGCAACTCTATGCTGCAATCGCTTGACATTTTTATCAATTTATGACATTATTAAATTAAGTCCAACTACGGAAGAAACACTATGGAACTCGCACCTTACCTCAAGAAAGCCGCTGAAAATTCGCTTCAGTATGAACCGAATGCGTCCTTTCCGCGCCAGCTGACAGACACAGATTTCTATCTGGCAGAAATCGGGGATGCAAGCATTGTCGGACATGATTCGATCAAGTTTGGAGAAAAAGAATACAAAATTGGCCCACAGAAGACCAACTAGTCTCCATTCTGAAGTCTAAAAAGCCTCGCATAAGTAGCGAGGCTTTTATTATTTTTTAAGTATTATTTACTGTACGAAAGAGTCATTCTCTCTTCATTTGCGTCAAACAGTGTGATTGTAAACTTGTAAATCTTTCCTAGTGATAATGCTTCGCGAAGTTTTGCCTCATCACCGAAATCTGACACGTGTACTAGTCCAGCTACTCCTTCTTCGATAGAAACGAGTGCGCCATGCTTGTTGAATTTAATTACGACACCTTCAACAGCATCGCCCTTCTTGTACTTCTTTGAAGCTTCTTTCCAAGGATTTTCCTTCAGAGCCTTTAGTGAAAGAGAAATCTTCCCATCTTTTACTTCAATGATCTTGGCTCTCACCTTGTCTCCGACTTTTGCATGAGCCTTTGTATCTTCAACTAGACCCCAATCAATTTCACTCTTGTGAACGAGTCCTTCCACGCCATCTTCTAGTTTTATAAAGATTCCGAAGTCTACCACTCCAGTGACTGTTCCTTCTACATCTTCACCAACTAGATAATTTCCTAAAGCGAGTTCTTTTGTTTCCTTTGTTCCACCACCATTGTCTTTTTCAGAGAAGATAAGTTTGCCTTCTTTTGGAATAGCACTGATGATACTCACTGATATACGCTTACCGATAAGTTTTTTCAACTCGCGCATAATCTTATCTTTATCTCCATCTTCGATACGAGGATAATTTTCTTCTTTAAGCTGTGATGCTGGTAAAAATCCAGACATACCTTGCCATTCGATAATAAGTCCACCTTTGTTTGCATCCTTTACTATCAAATCCATTACACGCTTATCTTTGATAGCAAGTTCTGCATCATTCCACATGAGTGCTTGGCGAGCTTCTTTTAGTGATAACTCTACATAACCATCTGCATTTTCACGCATTACGATTTTCGCAGATATAGTGTCACCAATACTAATGCGCTTAATGATGTCGCGCGCGTTCATAAACTCGATACCATAGATGATACCTGTTCCTGCAACTCCGAGGTCCACATAAAGTGCTGCCTTTTCAATAGCAGCGACTACTCCTTCCACTACATCTTCTTCTTTGAAGAATGTTGCGCCTTCTGCATATGGGGCGACTATTTCAGTTGTTGTCATAAAAAATAAATGGTCCACACGAGGTGGACAAATTTGTACCTCGTCACGGGGTCTCAGAATTCGGCCGGGCCGTACTTTCTTGAGGGTTAATCCGAAACGCTTCTTAATAAAGAATGTACATTATATTACTATAGTTTTTGTTAATAAGCAAATATAAAAAATTGACGCATGTAAAGTATCTGTGGTATTGTATAATTTGTTCTATAAAAATCGATATGAAAAAGGGGAGGCGTCATGAGTAGGATAAAACAAATGGTCCCCTATTCTTATTGCAGGGAGACAAGAGATTTCCTTAGAAACCTTTTTAATCAAGATGTGCCGGATGACCGTAGGTACTGCGCTAGATGTCTTGGATCTGGATTTGAGGAGTACCAACCTCAAACGAGGTTGGTGGTTTCCAACTCTAAGCCCTGTATTGGGTTAAGAAGAACGAAACCAAAACTTCACCTCGTAAAAGGTGACGAGCGCGCTTGATTATACGTAGGCGCGCTTTTTTATTTCTCATATTTTTGTTAGAATGTTTTTTATGATAATTACTTATTTTGGTCGCGAACATTTTAAACTCTCTGTCGGGGATTTGGTTGTGGCAGTGAATCCTGTCTCTAAAGACGGTTCTGGGAAGGTGGCAAAATATGGTGCAGATATAACTTTAATTACTACGAATCATCCAGACTATAATGGAGCTGAACAAACAGAACACGGTGAAAAGAAGCCGTTCGTTGTGCATGGTCCAGGGGAATACGAAGTGAAAGATATTTTTATAAAAGGCTTTGGCACCGTTACAAAATTGCTCGACGGAAAGAAACAAAAGGAATATCAAAACACAAGCTATGTTTTAACACTAGACGGAATACGAGTTACATTCTTAGGGGCGTTATCTACAATGCTTGCACCAGAGCATAAAGAAATAATCGATGAAACAGATGTGCTTTTTATTCCAGTTGGATCAGATACTCATCTACTTAATCCATACGATGCACAAAAGTTAGCAGTATCACTTGAACCGAAACTTATAATTCCTATGGATTATGACGAGAAGTCTTTACCGATATTTTTGAAAGAAGCAGGTGGAGATAAAGTAGAACCAGTTGAGAAATTAACTATAAAGAAAAAAGATATTGAATCTAAATTAGGCGAAATAGTTCTGTTCCACGAAATGTAATGACAAATATTAGTTTCAGACACTTTCTAGCATATTTACGCAAACAACCACGTCATATGCAACATATATATTCTATTTTTGTTGCTGGAACTATTACTGGGATAATCACTGTTTTTATTTTGTACACGGATTATGGATTTTGGCATGAGAGATATATTGCACAAAATGAAGATGGTTCACCGCAAGCCCCAGCTGTTTTAGAATCTCCGAGTGAGATGGTTTCAAGATTTTGGAATGAAGCAAAGAGCCAAGTTGGTAGTATAGAGAAGGTTGGAGGGACACTACTTATTGGTACAGATACATACAATAAAGATGAAGTTAATTCGACCACAACAGAGCAATAAGTTGGTTGTAAAATAGGGTATTTTGTGCTATAATAGAGAGATTGTAACCCTCGTTAATACATGGCAAAAAAGACTATTTTAAGCGAAGAATCAGCACCTCTAGAACCTGCTCGAACAGGGCTACATGCTGTGAGCATTGCAGAGGAAATGCGTACAGCCTATCTGGACTATGCGATGAGTGTTATTACTGCACGTGCATTACCGGATGCGAGGGACGGTCTAAAACCAGTACACCGAAGAATTTTATATTCAATGAATAATATGGGGCTTACTGCAGGAGCAAAGTTTCGTAAATCTGCGACAATTGTGGGAGATGTACTAGGTAATTATCATCCACACGGTGATGCGTCAGTGTACGATGCGATGGTAAAGTCGGCACAAGACTTTTCATACAGATATCCGCTAGTGATGGGACAAGGAAACTTCGGCTCAATAGATGGTGACGGTGCAGCGGCATACAGATATACAGAAGCGAAGATGTCTCGTGTTTCTATGGAGATGATGAGTGATATCGAAAAAGACACTGTTCGTATGGTTCCTAACTATGATGGAACAAAAAAGGAGCCGCATGTTCTTCCAACAGGTGTTCCGAACTTACTTTTAAATGGAACTCTAGGTATCGCAGTTGGAATGGCAACAAATATTCCTCCGCATAACTTGCGTGAAGTGATTGATGCAACAGTGCACTTGATAGATAATCCTCAAGCAACAACAGAAGACCTTTGTGAATATGTAAAAGGACCAGACTTTCCATTAGGAGGTGTAGCTTTTGGACAATCAGACATCCGTGCAGCATACGCGACAGGACGCGGTGGAGTAACAGTGCGAGGGGAGGCTGAAATTTTTGAAACAAAAGGTGGACAATTCCAAGTGATTATCACCTCGATTCCATTTCGTGTTCTAAAAAGTAATTTGATTGAAAATATTGCGGACTTAGTACGTGAGAAAAAGATTGATGGAATCAAGGGGCTTCGCGATGAATCTACAAAAGACATTCGTGTGGTGATTGATTTGAAATCAGGAGCTCAACCACAAAAAGTTTTAAATTATTTATACAAACATACTGAGCTGGAATCTACTTTCCACTACAACGTGGTAGCGCTAGTCGATGGTGTGCCGCAGACCCTTGCACTTAAAGGTGCTCTTGAATCATTTATCGGTCACAGAAAAGAAGTTGTACGTCGTAGAACTGAATTTGATTTAAAACGTGCACTTGAAAAGGAACATATTTTACTCGGTCTTAAAAAGGCACTGGACCATATTGATGAAATTATCAAGACGATTAAAAAATCTTCTAGTACATCTGACGCTCACGCACAATTGATGAAGCAATTTAAATTCTCAGAGATTCAAACAACCGCGATCTTGGAAATGAAGTTACAGCGTCTCGCTGGACTTGAAAGAAAGAAGATCGAAGAAGACTTGAAAGCAGTACAAGCGCTCATTGCAAGTTTGAAAGAAATACTTGGTTCTGTAAAAAGAATGTTAACAATTATAAAAGATGAGTTGGCTGCTATTAAAGATAAGTATGGTGATGATAGACGTACGAAAATCGTAAAACATAAAGCAAAAGAATTTAATCCAGAAGATTTAATCGCAGATACTGAACAAGTACTCGTCTACACATCGGGTGGATACGTGAAGCGTACCGATCCTGCAGAGTTTAGAACTCAGAAGCGTGGCGGGGTAGGGGTAGTGGACCTAAGTACAAAAGAAGAAGACTTTGTAACGATGTCTCTTACCACATCCACACACTCAGATTTATTATTTTTTACAGATAAAGGAAAGGCGTATCAGATAAAGATGTATGATTTGCCAGAAGGAAAGCGTGCAACACGTGGAAAGAGTATTATGAATTTCCTTCAGTTAACTGATGGAGAAAAAGTTACAAGTATTTTACCTATGTCAAAAGATGTGAAAGCGCTCTCAGGTCTTTCACTTATGATGATTACAAAAGATGGAACAGTGAAGAAATCTTCTGCAGAAAGCTTTAAGGATGTACGCCGAAATGGATTGATTGCTATTCGCCTAGAAGATAAAGATGAATTGCTCGCAGCACTATTTGTCTGTGATAAAGATGATGTGATATTAACAACACAGAACGGTCAGTCTATTCGTTTCAATCATAAGGATGTGCGTGAGATGGGACGTACTGCAGCGGGAGTGATAGGTATGAAGTTAGATAAGGGGGATCACATTGTTGCGGCAGATAAAATACCAGATGGGCTAAAAGGTCCAGAACTTCTAGTAGTAACGGCAAATGGTTACGGAAAGAAGACAAAACTTTCTGAATATAAAACACAACATCGTGGTGGAAGTGGAATCAAAACTGTAAAGGTAACTGAAAAAACTGGGAAGTTAATCGTTGCGCGTGTGGTAACTGCAGAGAATGAAGAATTGTTAGCAGTTTCGAAAGAATCACAAGTTATTCGAACAGAATTGAAATCAATTCCGACGCTAGGTCGTGATACTCAAGGTGTGCGTATAATGAAGTTACGAGAGAAAGATTCTGTAGCGTCATTTAACTTACTTTAACAACATTTCAACCATGGACAGAAAAATTGAAGAATCAGAGATAGGTAACCCTAAGGTTCCAAGTTTCATACTAGATCAAGTGATTCTTAATTCTTTACAACAAAAATACCAAACTTATTTTGACGAACATGACGAGATGTTAGTGAAAAAGTTTGGTGATTTGTTTAATAGTCCTATTACTGCGAAAAAAGAACTTCTCTCATATTTTAAAGACCTTGAATTAAGGGATGATTTATTGCAAGGCAAGACAGTTTTAGATGTAGGAGCTAGTACACATTGCTTTGATGATTATTGTAGTCAGAAATATGATGCTGAGGTGGTTGCAATTGATGTAGATTCTGCAGAATTTGGTGATAAACATGATCTTGGTGCTATCGCGGATGTCCGGGCGCTTCCATTTGCTGAAAATTCATTTGATTTAGTTGTTTCACATGCTTCTATGCCACACGTTCTTGTACCACATATAGATGATGAACAGAGGCTAGTTCCTTTAGATGGAGAAATGAGAAAAAAAGTAATTGCAGATGTTCTTTCTATGTTTAAAGAATCATACAGGGTTGTTAGAAAAGGAGGACAAATACGAATGAGTACTTTTTCAGAAAAAGAATTGATATTAGATATCAAAAATGGAGAATATAATGGTATTGAAATGGAGACAAATGCAGGTACCTGGGTTCCTTTGGATGAAGTCGAGTCATCAAATCAAACGTTAGATAGAATAAAACTTATAAAAGAGGTTTTGCTAATATTCGAGAAAGAAAGCGGTGCAAAGTGTATTTTTAAAGATGAAAAGAGGGGTGGGTTGATTATAATTTCAAAGGTTTAATTTTTTGTAGATTCCCGAGGCAAGGCCTCGGGAATCTAATAATTTTTTGTTCAAAGGAGGATGCTAGTATATACTTTGGTGTATGAATCCAGTAAAAGGTTTTGACGATTTAACACCAGAAGAACAAGAAAAATTACTTTCCTCCATAGATATGGACCATGATGAATTTAACAAATTTAGATCAGAT
>CALRDS010000030.1 GCA_943354975.1 Candidatus Nomurabacteria bacterium
ATTGACTACAAGAAGTTCCGTGGCTGGTTACGTCAGAAGTACAGTCCTGCTAATGTATACCTGTTCATAGGTCTTGTGCCGAGCAGGGTGTCATTTTACGAGTATCTGCAAGAGTGTGGCTTCATACTCGTCTTTAAGCAAACAGTATCCGTAGAAGGCACGATAAAGGGTAACTGTGATGCAGAGCTGGTCCTCAAAGCCGTATCTGATTTTTATACAAAGGCATTTACTAACTGCATACTCATAACAGGTGATGGTGACTTCGGTTGCTTGGTAGAGTTTTTGCAGAATAATAAGGCGATAGATAGGATTATTTCACCAGACGAGAACAAATGCTCCATACTTCTTAAGAACAAGAATACAGAGATAACGTTTTTGAACGAGCATTACCATAAGTTTTCAAAGTAGGGTATAAAAAGGAAATATCACTAATCTGTTTACGTCAAAAATTGCTATTTTTGACGAGATTTTTACGCTTAAAAATCTAAAGAAAAAGCCCCCAATGCAGACGTATCTGCATAAGGGTCTCTTTCGTAGTTATGTATATATAATACACCTGACCTAAATAAAAGTAAATACAACAAAAAATACCCATTTTGTATGGGTATTTTTTGTACTAGAAAGTTAGATTAGTTTTATTGCATTGCTCCCAAATATCCAACGTTGTAAGGAGAACTAATTGCTCCAGTTGCGTTTACAACATAGAGAGTGTAGTAACCTCCAGCTAAACTAGGCACTGGCACATCTATACGGGTATCGCTACTCACAGTAAATGTAAGTGAGATTTTTGCACCATTACTTGCAGTCAAATATACTTCCTTGGCGTTGCTAAAGTATTGTCCAAGAATATAGTTACTGTCACCTGTACCAAAGCCGCCTTTTCCATTTACTGATGAAATCATAGCAACTGGTGACGCTTGTGAAGTTGTAACAGTTGCAGGCTTCTGGTACTGGTATGTATTATTTGTAACCTGTGTAGTCGGAGCTGTATATGTAGGTGTGTTGTTATATGTTACCGGTGCTGTGGCTGGTGTAGTGTTTACAGCAGAAGTATCGTTACAGTCAAGCTCCTTAATTTTTGCACGTGTGCCTGGACCAACATATCCTGGAGGTGTAGCACGAAGACCATTATCATTTTGGAAAGCAATAACAGCACGTCTTGTTGCAGAACCAAAGAAACCTGTTGGTTGTGACTTTAAGTAACCTCTACCGTTCAAGAAATCTTGAAGTATAGAAACGTCCGTTGAACCATTTGCATCACGACTTAAGTAACGAAGATTAGAACTAATAATTGCACACGAATTATCATTAGATGTGTCTACATCTGATGTTTGTGCAGAAGCAAAACTAAAACCAGCTGATAATAACAGGACACTTATAATATATTTCTTCATATACCCTTTATACTACGATAAAAAGCATGTTTTGTATAGCGTTTCAGAGGGTATACTGTTGACAGCATTTTATGGACCTTGTGTTGAAAAGTGTCTACTATGATAAACGAATACAGTAAAAATACTGATGAAAAAAGGACAAGTAATAAAAAAGACGAGCCAAACTTTGGAAACACAATCAATTTATCGTTAGGAAAATAGTGTAGATAAAAAATAATTAGTTTGGGCTGTGAGGTCCAAGTATATTAGATTGTGTTCAATCTGTTTAAACTGCAGTACGGAAAGTGACGAAGTTGGAATTTATTTTGACACAGCCAGTCAGAATTGTTATTCTTTCGATGGGTTCGGGCAACTTTATTGGGATTAGTAAACAATGCGGGTTCGACCCCGTATGGAGGGCTGATAGTCTGGATGCTTAAGCGCAGAATAGGTGGGAGACTGTGAAGGTGAGGTTTCGGCCAAACCAGAGTCAAAATAATTTTGTGAGATACCACCCGTTGCATGAGGACAGGATGCTGCCCGAACCCACTTAACCGGTATTTGCCGGTTTTTTCTTTATATATATCAGCTGGGACTGTGAGACGATGTTGGAACAATTTCGAATATTGACATTATCAATAGATAATCGTAGTGTGTAAGTAAAGCTCATTTTATAGGAGGGTGCCATGAAGAGATTGTCAGATGTAATTACGGAACTTGAAAAAACGGCAGAAGAAAAAGAATACCAATCTCAACACGGTAGCCCACTTTCGTCGATGTCAGAAGATATGGTGGAGGGAATGGTTGCTCATGAATTACGAAAAGTTGTGGAGCAACTGAAACAAGTGACCGCTCTCTAAGTTTTAGTCGTGAGGTTTTAGCTGTAGAATTTTCTACAGCTTTTATTTTTGCTGGGTCTGTGGGACGACGTTGGAACATTATTGAAAGTGGAATTTGATAATATAAGTTATAAATTGTAGTATTTTACTATTGTTCACATTGTGGGAGAAATTAATGGGAGATTGGAGAATTAACCCAACCGTTAAAGAACGCATGCACGTTCAATATTTGAGCCAACTAAAAAAAGTTATTGACGAGCATGGATCTAAATTCACTGATGAAGACTTAGCCGGATATAATCGCAATCATTTTTTTAGAGATGTACTCAATTACTGTCTAGACCGAGGTTTTCTTAGTTATATTAGTGAAGACCCTACATCACATGAAATGTCGTTGAATGCTGGCGGTGTAGAAGCTCTTTCAGATTTGAAAAAATACAAAGTCAAAAAGCTCATCGAAATTCTTCAAAATAAAAAAACAGAAATTGATGGGAAGATTGAACGACTGCTTGCTGAAAGTAACTAACCCACAAGTATTCGTATCTTGGGGGTTTTATTTTGTAAAAACTCGAGCTGGGACTGTGGGCTTCCAGTTTATTAGATTGCTCCCGACTTTTTAAGTTGTAAACAAATTGTTAAAGTCGCAGTCCTGGTGAGGGTGTTCAATCTGTTTAAACTGCAGTACGGAAAGTGACGAAGTTGGAACATTTTTAAAAATGTTGTAGAGTATTAGGGACTTTCTTAAACTACCTTATGGAGGAAATCATGTCAGTTATGAACATGGCTTCTTTCAAGGAAGCCAAGGAGAAAGAAGAAAAAAGACGAGCCAAGCATTGGAAACACAATCAATATAGATATCTCGGTGGAATGGTTCGTAGAGCACGTGAGTTTCATTCCTGTAATAGTTGTATTTTTCCAATTGACCCAGGTGATCAATATTTACGTGATGTATTTGCTAATTACAAATACATTTGGATAAAGAAAAGCCATTGGCCACAATGCTACGGTCCATCTGAAGAAGAAGAAGCAAAACGGCGGGAGGAAATGGAACGGGAACGGGAGAAGGAGGAACGTCAAAGGGAATCAGAAAGTAAGAAAGCAGCTTGAGAGATTTTGGGAAACTGAAGTCTCTTTTTTTAGCTCTGTACTATTTTGTTCCATGGTTTTATGATTATAATAATATTAGATTACTGAATTTATTTGCTGGGGCTGTGGGACGATGTTGGAACAATTATAGAAGCTTTTCAGGAAGTTCAACCAAGTAATAATCCTCAGTATTACTGTTAATTGCCCTTATAGATAATTTATTAATAATTCTCTTTAAAAGCTCTATCTGATAGTTTAACCATCCTTCTGCGGTTTCTTTTGTATTTTCAGGTCTCCACCATATCTTCTGTTGTCCACGAGTATATAACTGTTCAGTATCTGCTTTTAGAAAGACTATAGAATGTATACAGTTGGGGAGTAGCCCATATAGTTTAAGAGGAAGATTTTCTTCAAGATCTACATCCTGTCCTTTTATTAAGAGAACGATGTTTTCTTTTTCTCGCAGACTTTCAGTAACCAGATCTGGAATTTGTTTTCGCATCTCTATTTTTGGATCACTATCAAATTGACCTACCCATTTTAAACTTTCCTCACATGCAATAATTGTCCTATTACTCCAACCAAGTTCATCAATAATTTTCAGTGAGTTATCACTTACTATTTTTCTAATAAAAGTTTCTTTACCTGCGGCGCTTGCACCATAAATCCACGCGACTATGTTGTTCATGTGACTAAGTATATCAGCTGAGATGCGCGAAGTCGGCCGGTAATTGGCCGACACCTGTAGACGGCCCGTATTCGATTTCCTCTCGGCACGATTTACTAATCGTTTAACGTAAACTAAAGCAGTTTGGTTTATTCCCACGTAGAAGCGGACTATAGTTTTTAGTTAAGAAAAAATAAAAATCCCCACCGAAGTGGGGGTTTTTGTTCAGAGACGTTTGTAGTATAACGTCTAGGCTGTAGAAGTAGTAGTCTGAATTTCTTCAAGCGGAGCGCATTCCGCAATAATGTCGAGTTGACGGTGTAGCCAGGATAGGATTTCATTCGGATGAATACCCGAGAGTTCCACCGCAGCTCGGACCATTTCTTCTGCAGAAGGAGGCAGCAGGCCTCCCCTATCCCTGTTCTGATAAAGTGTGCCACCTTCCACTTCCGCCTTGACAAAACCGGTGGAGGAAAGCATAAAAGTGGTTCGACATGAGTCTACAGCTGTTCCGAACACAATTGATATACCACTTTTGTTTTTATCGAGAAGTTCAAGTGCAGTTTTGCCGTCTTGACTTCCCATAAAATCGGTGAGTTCCTTTGTGGCTCTATTGATTGCCGGTTGAGGTGTACCAGGTTTTGCATTCCCATACCGCGTAATTGCGGCCTCCCAACTGAATCTAGTCATGATGGTGTTCTCCTAAAGATGGCTGGTTCTCTTGAATTTTGATTGGGCAAGAGCGACCCTTCCTGAACATACTATGATTTTGTAAACAATATGTCAAACCTTTTAATTTGTTTCTGGTATACTCTACAAATGAATAATAGGGAAGTAGCCAAAGCGCTCATAAAAATAGGGGCAGTAGGGTTTGTACCAGAGAAGCCAATTACATTTAAATCCGGAATAATTTCACCCGTGTATGTGGATAATAGAAAATTTCCCTTTCATCCGAAAGAATGGAGAACTGTCATTGAGGGTTTTGAAGAATTAATAAAAACTGAAAATATTTCATTTGATGTAATCGCTGGAGTAGAGGCAGCTGGAATCCCCCACAGTGCAGCACTCGGATTTTATCTAAGTATGCCCTCTGTATTTGTGAGAAAGACACATAAAGACCACGGCACTAAATCTTTAATTGAAGGTGGAGATGTAAAAGATAAAAGAGTTCTTCTTATTGAAGACCTTGTTACCACTGGACTATCAAGTCTTGCAAGCATAGAAGCACTTCGCACTGATGGTGCGATTGCCGGTAGTTGTCTTTCTATTGTGAGTTATGGTTTTGGAGAGTCGCATCTTGCCTTTGATAAGGCAAAAGTTAAATTGTATCCACTCACATCTTTTACCATTATTCTTGAAGAAGCAGTGAACGCAGGGAAATTAACTAAAGAACAGTCAGAAAAAGTTGGTGAGTGGTTTGATGATCCCCGTGGCTGGGGGGCAAAGTATGGTTTTATTTAATTAATTTTTTAAATCATGAGTTCAATTGAAAAATACAATAAGCGTGCACGCAGTATAAACTCGCTTTTGTGTGTTGGACTTGATGCAGATTTAGCAAAATTACCTGAAAAATTTCAGACACTTCAATTTCCGCAATTTGAATTTAATAAATGGATTATAGAAGAAACTCATGAACACACTGCAGCGTATAAACCCAATAGCGCTTTCTATGAAGCACACGGAGATCAAGGTTTGATGGAACTCAAAATGACAATGGATTATTTAATAGAGAATCATCCGGATATTTTTACAATACTTGATGCCAAGCGTGCTGATATCGGGAACACAAATCAGGGATATGTAGAATCTATATTCAATTGGCTTAGGTTTGACGCATGTACGATTCATCCATATCTCGGACAAGAAGCAGTGCAACCGTTTTTGGACAGGGCAGATAAATCTTCAATTATTCTTTGCAGGACCTCGAACTCAGGAGCTGGGGAGTTTCAAGATCTTATTGTAGAAGGTAAACCTATTTGGCAAGTAGTTGCTGAGAGCGTATCAAAGAAATGGAACAAAAATAATAATTGTATGCTTGTGATTGGAGCAACATATCCAGAAGAAATGAAGAAGATTAGAAGTTTAGTTGATGATATGACATTTCTTGTTCCGGGTATCGGAGCACAAGGCGGGGATGTGAAGGCAGTGATGGAGTCGGGGGTTAATTCTCTAGGCTTAGGACTTATTATAAATTCAGCAAGAGGTATTATTTTTTCTGAAGATCCAAAAAAAGAGGCGAAGAAGTTATTCGAAGAAATTAATAAGTATAGGAGTTAAAAACATAAAGTAGAACTACATTAAAATAAAAGGATATACTTGTAACGTGTACAAAAGACTCTTTTGTTTTGGTATTATATTTGGTTTTCCGATGTCTTCTTCCGTTGTGTATTCTGCCTATTTATCATTAGACTTGGGCTGATGCTCCCGACTTTTTAATTTGTAATCAAATTGTTAAAGTCGCAGTCCTGGTGAGGGTACTCAATTCATTTAAACCGCAGTACTGGAAGTAACGAAGTTGAAATAATATTTTAAAAAGGATAGAGTTGTAATGTAACAGACCAACAAGGAGAAAATCTATGGTTCTGTACTACGAGAGAGGAAATTATCCACGAGGACACGATATTCCCTGCAAATATTGTGGATTCAAATCCGCGGAACATCAATGCGATGAGGTAGAAAAGACTGATGTAGTTCAAAAAGGTTTCAAAATCAGTCTTCGCACTTGTGCAGAAGAAGAAGGGGGTTACGAGCCTAAAGATAAAAAAACATGGAGAGCTCGTGAGAAAACCGATGATTAAACGTCGAACAAAACCGCTTCGGCGTTTTTGTTTTCTATAAAATTGTATTCAATCTGTTTAAACTGCAGTACTGGAAGTGATGATATTAGAACAAGTTTAAATGAAAAAACCGCATAGCGAGCCATGCGGTCTTTTGAAATGCTATTGTTTAGGCTATGTTGTATTCTAGTACCTCCTCTTTAAATAGATTCGCGATTTGATCACCAAGTGGAATGAAGTAAATGTTTCGTGCATGCCACTCATCACAATCAGCGAGTAAGTCCATTCCTATGCGTAGGGTAAGAAATAATTCAATCTTAGCTGGTAGGCCAGCTCCATTTTTAACAGGAAGAGCAACGTCGCACTGCAGTGACCTTGTTTTTATTCCTATGTCGTCTGCGTCACGAACAACTTTTTTGTATCGAATAAAAACTCTTTCAACTATTCTGTGCTCGATGAGTACTTTCATCTTTAGAAATTCCCAAAGCCGAATTCGTTCGCGATTTGCATCTGGCCAGGAAGCGAATGGAACGTTGTCTCCTTCAGGAAAAAGTGGTAAGCACCCTTTAAATATTGCACACAATGTTTCATGTACATGCCATTGCGAGCTTGTTATGTTGGTAGTAAAAGAGCCATCATCTTTCATTTCATTCTCCACATAAGTTGGAGTTGCTATCGAAGTTAAACAACGATAGGTAATGCACACTGCATTACAAAATATATCCTACACTAAAATATTAAAAATACAAGATTAAGCTTTACAATTTAGATTGGACTCAATCTGTTTAAACTGCAGTACTGGAAGTGATGAAGGTGGGATAATTATATTTAAAAACAAGACTATTGACTTTTGTCAATAGTTAGTCTAGTGTATAAGAAGGTTAATTTTTGAAAGGTGCTCGTATGAACATTGATAAAAAAGAAAAAGCTCTTCGGATGTCTTTTTTCTTGTCATTTCTTCTCTGGCTATGTGTCACGACATGGCGTATTGCTCCATTTAATCCACCAGAGTGGTCAAACGGAGATCTCTACGTTGTTTGGTGGTTTATGGTCTTATGGGGGATTATGATTACTTCCATGGCTCCGGTTGGGTGTGTAGTAATTTTGTCATGTAGGCTTTTCGGATTACCAAGCGCATTATTTTGTTCATTTTGCTTTATATGGTTTTTTGATTATTTTATGACAAAAAACTATCCAATTTTTGCAATAACACCAGGAGTTACTCTTTCTGCTCTGTATGTGTTTGTTGATTTGAAACAGAAAAAACACATCGAAATATAATTTTATGTTTTAAACCTCGCTACGGCGGGGATTTTTTTCTGTGTTTGTTTAGCTGGGGCTGTGGGCTCCCAGTTTATTAGATTGCTCCCGACTTTTTAATTTGTAATCAAATTGTTAAAGTCGCAGTCCTGGTGAGGGTATTCAATCTGTTTAAACTGCAGTACTGGAAGTTACGACATTGCCATCCTTTTAGGTGGAAATTGCATATTTAAAGATTCTTGCCAGAACCAGACTTAAATGTTAGATTTCCAGAGAAGGTAGATACGTATTCCCACAAATCAAGGAGACGAAAATGCTCGGCTACTTCTTAGATAAAATAAGTTTTGGTGAACTCTACAAACTGGAAGTCATTAAAAATGGATTTGCTTTTAAATTGACCGAAACCTTGTATAGGTTTCTGGTTGAAAATCTGATCACAAGGGAGGAAGTACTATTAGCATTTCAAAAAATTCCGATGACGAAAATCAAGGGTGGTCTCGTAAGACTTGATATTATCTTGCCTTTCATTTCTTTTCCAAACTACGCTCACAAGAGAACCGATTGGGAGGTTCTTCGTGAGTGTGCACAGAGAATGCAACTTATCTTCATGGTATTTAATTACTCGTTCAAGAATGAG
>CALRDS010000031.1 GCA_943354975.1 Candidatus Nomurabacteria bacterium
GAGGCTTATAAAACTGCTCTAGCTACTGCAGGACAAGCGCTACGTATAGAATTAGCTACCTTCGGAGAAAATGTAAAATACGGTGATAAATCTTTTAGCCTAACAGAAAGTGAAATAAAACTTCTTAAGTTAAATCAGGTATCAAATAAAGCTATATTGGATAGTTTTATAAATATTTTAAATGTAGCTCAACCCGCAACTTTTAAAGAACTAACTCCTACTGGACCGGAAGATAGACTTAAAGTTGCTCAACAACAAGCAGCTACAACTATAAAAAAAGAAGCTGACCCTACCTCATGTAGTTTTGGCTCTAAAGGAAACCTACTTGGGTGTATTGACCAGCTGTTCGCGCAGTTTATAAAAGTAACACTACTTGAATTAGCTGGTTTTCTTCTTTGGTTTTCATCGAACATATTTAATTTATCAATTCAAATTGGGGTACTCCACTTCGATAAATGGGCACCGGAGGAGCTATATAAAGTATTCGTAGTTGTAAGACAAATAGTTTCCTTGGTAATTTTATTTACTGGATTATATTTAGTTGGACTATATATAATCGGTCGAGAACAAAAAATTACACACTTCCTTCCGTGGCTTGCACTCTTTGCCCTCTTTGTGAACTTTTCTTATCCGATGACTAGAGCTCTGGTAGATATTTCTAATGTTGTGACACTGAACATATATAGTAGCGTAGTCGGGCCACAAGCCATAGAAGGAAAAGGGGATGCTACTGCGGGAGGAATAATTATAAACAGACTAGGGCTTACGCAATTAGCTGCGGGTGCTGCGGGTGTACGTGCTAGTGGGGCCAAAAGTTTTGTCGGAGCTATAGAAAGCACTCCGGGAGCACTCATGGCTGTAGCCTATGTTTTGTACGCAGCATATATATTATTCATGTCGGCTGCAATATTTATATTCCGTACTGCTGCACTTGTATTCTTAACTATTATCTCTCCTCTCCTTTTTGTAGATAGTGTGGTGCCATTACTCGGTGATCATGCTGTTAAATTGAGAAAAATATTTGTGGAACAACTACTCGTAGCTCCACTGTTTATGGTAATGCTCGCGCTTACTCTTAAATTTTTAGATGTATTCCAAACAGGGACGGGGCCTCTAGCAAAGCTAGAAACATCGAGCTTATCAACTGGTAGTACTGGAAGTATTGCGTTATTTTTCAACATTCTTATGATGCTTATCATGCTTCATATAATGTATAAAGTTACAAAAAGTGTGTCCGGAACAGTAGGGGAGGCAGCAACGAATATGATGGGCAAAGTCGGAGGCTTCGGAATGGGGCTCGCTTCTGGTGGAACTGGAATGCTAGCTCGTGCGTCACTCGGCAGAGTAGCTGCAGCGGCGCGTGACAGTAATTGGATAACGGATAATAAAAATGGTTTCCTTGGAAAAACAGCATTCAGAATGACAAATTCTCTTGCACAAGGAAACTATGATGTGAGAAATGTGGGAGCAATAGCAGGTGGTATGAAAAAAGCCGGAATGGGAATGGGAACAGGCACAACAAAAAACTATGAACAAGCAAAGGAGGAAAAGGATAAACAAAAAGTTGAAGATTATGCGGCAGTTGGAACATATAGATCAAATGTTTATAATGCTGACGGCACACTATTACATAGAAAAGGTGAGATGGATACTTCTCGTAGGGGAGCGCGCGAGAAGTTTATGAAAGATGCTGGTAGTGTATTTACTGTAAAAACTGAAGCACAACAGAAAATGCAAGATTCAGATAAGGCATACACTTCAAAAGCAAAGAGCGAGTATTCTTCTCTAAAAGGTGATGAAAAGAAGGCATATTACAGTAAACAAGATGCGGCAACTCAAGGTGTGTTAAAAGCGCAAGCAGATAAAGATAATACACGCCTTGTTAATGAATACGAAACACTATCTCCGGAAAAACAAAAGACTTTCCTAGCACGACAAGACGAAGATAATCAAGCAGCAATGCAAGAGATAATGAGAACACCAAAGGAGCAAAGAGGGCAGCCTTCTACTGGTGCGGAAACAGCCTCAGAATCTACTGGAGGAGAAGTTGATTATGATATTCCTAGTTATAGAAGAGGGGTCAACCAGAGCCTTAGAGAAAAGCTAGGTGAAAAAGAAGTTGCTCAAAGTCTAAAAGAGGAACCGTCTAAAAAAGAAGCTGCGGATGAAGATGTTGAGAGAAAAGCAATAGACGAAGCTAGAGAGAGTATTAAGAAGTCGGAAGATGTTATGAAAGAGGCGGCTGAAAAACAAAGAATATATGACACGGCAAAAGCTGAAATAAACCGAGAGAAAAAAATTGATAAGGAGAGAGGGTCAATCAAGAAAGATGATGCTTATGATATGGCCGTCGCGGAAGATGACCTTCGTCAATATACTACTCCGACTGATCGTCCAAAATCTGGGGCCGGACTGGATCACAAGTTAAGAACCATTTTACAAAAAAGGAAAACTGCAGATGAGGCAGTAAAGAAAATAAACCCTACTGCTGAGCCAACAATAGCTTCAACGCCAATCAGAGCGTCGGACAGATGGGAGGCAAGGAAGGCGGCTAGGGCAGCAGATGAACTTGAAACAGTATAAAATATGAATCCATCATACATATCAACAAATCTAAATGAATTACTTGAAGACACATCTCCAACAATACAGAAGATGATTCTTGACGATGAGGTTAGTAACGCTACAACGATTCTAGGGAAATTACACAAACTTCCTGTTCATTCATATGTTCCTCTCTCGGATATAATTTCATATATTTTGATTGGTGCATTAAAACCAGAAGATGTCCTGCGAGCGATACAAGACATGCTCGGACTTTCACCGGACGACGCACTTTTACTCGCACAAGACTTAGAAAAAACTATTTTAGAAAAAGCACGTATAAAAATACTCGGTAAATCTCCGGAAGGAATGGTCACAATCACAATGTCGGACACGCGAAGTCCGGAAGAATTACGTAAAGAAATACTAGACACGACTAAGCGTGATTCTGCGATTGAAAAATCTCCTATTCCTACTCCACCACCTGCTGCATCTACTGACCCTACCCCTCCTATAAAAAAAGAAGTCGTACTAACTCCTGGGTCTCGTTCACAGCTTCTTGAACAATTACAAATACTAGAATCTGTTCCGGGTGAAGAGGAGATCCAAGCCAGACTAAATAAAATAAAAGAACAAACCTCCGGTGAGCCAAAAAGCGCAGATGAAGAAAGAGAACTCGATGACACAGCTTTACCTCTTCAAACATTTTTACCAGGGGATAATGGTTCAAATCCTGTAAAAGCAGAAGCAAGACCTGCAAACTACGGAGGAGTCCCAACCAAGTACAACGTCGACCCCTATAGAGAGATGTCAGATTTATTGTAAGACGGCAGACATAAGCTGTTAGCTTTTAGAAAAACGATACCTCTTTTTATTTTAAGTAAAAGATTTATTAAATTTAAATTTGTGTTGATTAAGAGCTAAAGGCTAAAGGCTGTATTTTTGCTATACTACTCTTATGCAATTTCGCGTTCCACAATTCATAGATATGGAAGACAAGGTTATAGGTCCATTAACCTTAAGGCAATTCGGCTATATTATTGGTGCTGGGGGATTTTCTTTTATTATTTGGACTTTTATTCCTATAAAAACCATCGCTGTTCTCCTTATCTTAATAGTCTCTTCTCTTTTCATCGCTCTTGCTTTCCTTAAAGTAAATCATCGTACCTTCGGAGAAATATTAGAGAGCGCCTTTTCTTACTACACTGGAAGTAAAATATACACATGGAAACAGCCGGATGATACAAAAACTGGTGATATGCCTGTAGACCAAGTGGTATTGGATGCTAAGAAAGAAGTCGCAATATCAAAAGTTAATCAAAATCGCTTACACGATATTGCTTTAGGGTTAGACGTATTTGACCATACTCCACGAGATGAATAATCTCTGATTTAGATGTTTACTTCTCTGAAAAATTACAGTTTTTGTCTGTTATACTAAAAATAACATGGCGACAGGAACCGCAACACAGGAATTCGTACCAATAGATAGAATACGCGATGGTATTGTCGTTCTTAAAAGTGGGGAATTACGCGCGATACTTATAACAAGCTCACTTAACCTTGCGCTTAAAAGTGAAGACGAGCAGCAGGCTGTTTTGCTTCAATTTCAAAACCTTTTAAACTCATTGGACTTTCCTATTCAATTCTTTATCCAGTCACGTCGTTTGAATATAAAACCCTACATGGAAATGTTACAAGCACGAAGTGGGGAAGTGAAGGAAGACCTTCTAAAAATACAAATACATGAATACATGGGATTCATTAAGAAATTTACAGACGAATCAAACATTATGACTAAACACTTCTTTATTGTGGTCCCGTATATTCCGACAGGTGGAGGGAGGGCTGGCGGTAGTTTAGGATTATTATCGTTTGGGTTATCAAACAATAAACAAGCTGACCAAACATCTTTTGATTCAGCCAGAATACAGCTGGAACAACGTGTCTCTACTGTGTCCCAAGGATTAGTTAGATTTGGACTTAGGGCACAAAAATTAGGGACTGAAGAAGTTGTTGAACTATTCTACAAGCTATTTAACCCTGGTGAACAAGATAGAGAGGCTCCTAAGATATCTGAACAATAAAAATATGGCCTTATTTGATTTTCTAAAATCTAAAACCCCAACCAAGTCGCCAGTTTCGGCTGTTTTACCTGATCAGGTATATAAAGCAGCAGAAATGCAACTAAAAGACATCATTGCTCCTTCCGCATTGGGTGTTCAACCTAAATCTCTTAACTTAGGAACTAGTATTGTTCGTTCTTATTTCGTTATTTCATATCCTAGATTTCTGACAGATAACTGGTTAAGCCCAATAATAAATCTCGATAAAGTGTTTGATGTCGCAATACACCTAACCCCACTTGATACTGGAGATGTGATGAAGACCTTTCAACGCAAAGTAGCAGAAGTTGAAAGCCAAATAATGACCAGAGAAGAGAAGGGGCTAGTGCGAGATCCAACTCTTGATATTGCATATAAAGATTTAGAAGATTTACGTGACGGTTTAACCCAAGCGCAAGAAAAAATGTTTGAGGTCGCACTTTACTTGTCTATATATGGATCCACAGAAGAAGAAGTTAATAAGGTGGAAAATGAAGTAAAAAATATTTTAGAGAGTAAACTTATTTATGTAAAACCAGCACTGTTTCAGCAGGATATTGGATTCCTCTCCACCTTACCTCTTGGGCAAGATATGCTTAATGTAAAAAATAAATTAAACACCTCACCACTTTCTTCATTCTTTCCATTTGTTTCATTTGATCTATCTTCAGACAAAGGAATACTTTATGGGCTCAATCGCCACAATGGAAGCCTCATCCTTTTTGATAGATTTTCACTTGAAAACTATAACTCTATAATATTTGCAAAGTCTGGTTCTGGAAAAAGTTACATGGCAAAACTAGAAATTTTAAGAACCTTGATGTTCGATACCGAAGTTATAATCATCGACCCAGAACGTGAATATGAATATCTAGCAGAGTCAGTGGGGGGAAGATATTTTGATATTTCTCTAACTAGTAGCCACCATATAAATCCTTTTGATCTACCACATCCAACGGAAGATGAATCTCCGTCAGAAGTTCTTCGTTCAAATATTGTAAATCTGGTGGGACTGTTCCGTGTGATGTTAGGAGGACTTACTCCAGCTGAAGATGCAATCATCGACCAAGCTATAACCGAAACATATGCATTGAAAGATATTAATGGAGATACTGATTTCACAAAACTAGAACCACCACTTCTCTCTGACTTTGAAACAGTTCTGGGTGGAATCGATGGATCAGAAGATTTACAACAACGTCTCTCGAAATATACTAAGGGAACATGGTCTGGATTTATAAATCAATCATCAAATGTGGACATAAACAAAAAGCTCGTCTGTTTTTCTATACGAGACATGGAAGATGAACTTAAACCTGTAGCCATGTATATCATTACTCACTACATCTGGAACTCTATTCGTAAAGACATAAGAAAGAGACTGCTTGTTGTGGACGAAGCTTGGATTATGATGAAAAATGATGACACTGCATCATTCTTGTTTGGTCTCGCAAAACGTGGACGTAAATATTACCTTGGACTCGCCACCATCACACAAGACGTCGGGGACTTCCTTAAATCACCTTACGGTCTTCCTATTATTACCAACTCTTCAATTCAACTTCTACTAAAACAGTCTCCTTCTTCTATTGATGTCGTACAAAAAACTTTTAATCTAACTGATGAAGAAAAATTCTTATTACTTGAATCTGGTGTAGGGGAAGGGATATTCTTTGCTGGATTGAAACACGTTGCAATTAAAGTTGTTGCTTCTTATACAGAAGACCAAATCATTACTAGTGACCCATCTCAGTTACTTCAAATAAAGGCGGCAAAAGCAGAGTTAGATGCTTCAAAAGGACAATGAAATACCTAAAAGTAACACTCATTAGTATTTTTTTCCTGCCGTCCTTAATATATGCGGCCTCTGATATGACGATGTCTAGTAGCCCGAGCCTACCTGCTCCATATCAATCTGTTACATTAACCCTGATTAGTTACTCGTTTGATGTAAATACTGCTAATATCGTTTGGACTGTTTCTGGTAGAACTTTTACTGGCGGTGTTGGAGTAAAACAGATAACAGTACAAACCATGGGGATAGGCGAATCTATTCCTGTAAAAGCACAAGCGGCCCTAGGTACAGGAGAAATAGTAGAAGCAAACATAAATCTAACTCCTCAAGGTGTGGATATACTTTGGGAAACCCCAGAGAGTTACACTCCCCCTTTTTATCTTGGTAAATCACTTCCGGGTGTTGGTTCCACTGTTAGGGCCACAGCACTTCCAAATTTAAGTTCTAATGGTTTACAAATACCAGCACAAAATATTTCTTATTCTTGGTATGTTAATGATGATTTTTTAAGTAATATTTCTGGATATGGTAAACAATTCGCAAATATTCCACTAGATTATCTAAGCTCTAAAACAAACATACGAGTGGTTGCAAGGGGACCAACTGGTGTCGCTTCTGAAAAAACGATTTCAATATACCCCCACGATGTTTTACCTTTACTATACATTTATGATGATTCCCTTGGGGTAAAAATGGAGCAATCTATCTTTAAAAGATTTGAAACGACTCGTGATTTTACTCTTTCTCTTATTCCTTTTTACTTATCAGTAAAGAATAATTTTTCAACTTCTGGAAATTATACTTGGTTACTCGAGGGTCTCCCTGTAACCCCTGAAGAAAAGACGATTCTTTCGTTTCATCCAGAAGAAAATGCGTCCGGTTTGAAAAAGCTTTCAGTTTCACTTAGTAATTCCAGAAGAACTTTACAAAAAGCAGAGACCGACTTAGAAATATTATTTGATACCCGTAAATAATTTATGATATTTTCTTTTGTTGCCCTCCAAGGAGACTTCGTTAAGATACTAACAGGAGACACTCTTGGTTTTTCTGCTAATAGTCCTATTAATAACTTTGCTACCTTTGATAGTATTTGGAAACTTGCTTATTTAATTATATTTGCTCTTGTTATTAGTGTGATGGTTGTA
>CALRDS010000032.1 GCA_943354975.1 Candidatus Nomurabacteria bacterium
ACCCCATCACAAAGAAAAGCTCCATTATGTGTTGAAGAAATTTTATTAAGTGAGTGATATCCTTCTTTCTGATACTCGTCAAGAATATTATAAATTTTGGAATGTTTTTGTTCCCATTCTGCATCTGAAGGTGTGAAATGATTAAATAACTCTTGGAATGCTTTCGCATAAACATCAAACGGAGGATGTTCCCTAAGATGCTTCTCTAGTATTGCTATAATCTCTGGGTTGTATTGTTCGGCTTCATCCCAGTATTCCTCAAACCATGTGTTTAGTTTAGACACTTTGTCTAAATCAGATATATTCACATTAAGTTCTACATTTTGTGTAAGTCCTGGAAATGTAAAGTTACTAGATCCAACAAAAGCCGCTGGATCTTTTTCCTTGTTTGCAATATATAATTTAGCGTGAAATTTAGTCTTAGTGTAGATTCTACACTCAATCCTACCCTCTCGAAGGGCCGAAAGGATTCTATCCGATCCAGTTAAAAAAATATTAGTGTCTTTCTCTTCCTCTATACTTTGATTAAAATCTGCATCCGTACGTTGCTTAAAGGATTTATAAAAAAATTCTTGTGTCCTCCTTGAGCCTTCATCTCCAATCAAAATTCTTATTTTATTAATTCCCGACCAATCTTCCCCTAGTTTAATCAAAGGACCAACCTCAAAATATCCTGTTGCAATATCCAAACTATCTGCTCCTTCTGCCCAATATCTCAAAAAATCAAGCACTTTTTCGTCTGAACTATTATCAACTATGAATGATTTCTCTGGCATATTTTAATATTTAGAAAGTTGCTAATATACACATGATTATACGCTTCTTTTAAGGCTTGGTCTACGTAAAAATTGCACATTTACTTACTAGTTTATTTGTTGAAAACAGAACAACTTGCTAATGCCCTTACCCAAAAATAAATACGGCAGGAAAGAGCCTCTAAAACTTGTTCATATCACCTCCTTTATTTTCAACCTCAATTCCGTCTTGCCCCTAAACACTGACTTTTCAAGTGGAGAAAAATATGTTATAATATAAGAGTAAGTTCATTAAGTTACAAATATGTAGTCCATGCAATAATTTGGACCGTTTATATCTCTTGAGAAAGCAAGATTCTGGTCGCGTTTAAAGGACGGTACGTGACATGATTTCGCAAAATCAAGTAGGTAACTTGGGAAATCTGCGAGGAACCACAAGATATAAATGACTGATTGCGAAAAGCGATTGGGAGATTTCATTAAGCTGTTACAGGCTTGATCAAAACTCTTAGTCGCTTTTTTGTTTGTCTAGTCCACAACTGAAGCTCTAGGAGCATTAGTTAAGATTAAATAAATAAAAAATATGAAAAAAATAAATACAATAGAATTACGTAAGGAAATGGTCGAAACAGCAGAAGGGAAAAGCTTCTACAACGATTTAGCAAACATAAAAGAAAATGGGGATTTACACTTTGGTTCATATGACTTTGGTCCGGAGGTAAACAAAATGTGGGGGCATAGTTACGATTACGATGTTTATATCGAAAATGAATGGAAAGATACTATTATTCTCTTACTGGTGCAAGAACACTTTAAAACTGCTTCAGAATTTAAAAACTGGATAGACCAGAAAAGTATTCCAGCCACAACTTCCTCTTGGTAATAACTCAATTTACATTATTATAGGTATAAAAACAGAAGTAGACCAACCATTGGAAAAGCGTATACTTGAATAATATAAGTATGAAAGAAAAACTAAAAGAAATTGGGACGAATTTAGTTGTTATTGGAGGATTCATTCTATATTGTTATATATTAATACAATTAACATAGTTAATATGAAAAAGATTGTAAAAGATCCTGTGGTAGATAGGATTGTTAAAAAAATAGGAGAGCTTCCTCCTGAGAGGCGTGATGCGATACTATCTGAATTTCTTTACATAAAAGCAAACAGACTATTAGAGAAGAAAAAGTATGCCGATGTAATTAAAACAGTCAGTGTTTTTTTGAAAAAAAATCCAACAGCTATGGGATTTTTGGCCTTGAAATTTAAAGCATGTAAAAAGCTTAAAAAAACAAATTTTGCAAAAAGGATTCTTATTAAGATGTCAAAAATAGACGTGGATTCTATTGGTATTATTGATCAACGTTTTAACTGGCCTTATACTCGCACGACATTTTATGAAGAAGCTCTCCCATTTCTTGAACCAATTATTAAAAAGAATTTAAAAGATCCAGTCCCGATTGAAACTAAGGGTAGAATCTTAGTATTGCTTAAGAGGTATGATGATACTATAGCTTTAATTGAATGGGCATACACAATAGAACCACGGAATCATACTGCTCCTATTTTTAAAGAGTATGTTCTCTATAGACTAGGACGACGAGAGAACCCCATCCCTGACATTGATAAAATTATCAAAAATACAAAGACTAAAAATAAAAAAGTTTTGGCGTACAGAGACGCGATTGTAAAAGAAATTTTGGAAATGGAAAAAAGTGGAAGGGTATACTTGAAAAAATGAAGAACATAAAGTTTTTGTTTGTGATTATTGTGATTGGGATCATTTCATTTCTTTTATTGTCTAATAATAGGACACAAAAATACATTCAAGAAGAAAGTAAGGTTACACAAACATCTTCAGCCGTAAAAAGGAATGAAAACCTTACTATTGGAGGATGGCTCGTCCGTTGGGGAGGAGGTAAAGGATTAGTTGATGTAGTTAAACACATAGATGTATTTACAACTCTCTCCCCTTTCTCATACGAAGTAACTCCTGCTGGAAATGTATCTGATGTACTTAAACTTACAACTACACAGTGGAAAAATGTTTTGAATGAATCTAAGAAGAGTGGTGTAACTATCATTCCAAGCTTCTTATGGATGGACACTGGAGCAATGACCACTGTACTTCAGAATGAAACAAGGAGAGTATCCCTAGCGAAACAAATTGCGCAAATTATTGCAACCATGAAAGTTGATGGTGCCGATATCGACTTCGAATGGATGAATAATTCTGATCACATTGCTTTTATAATTTTTTTGAAAGATTTAAAAATGCAACTACATGGAAAATTGCTCACGTGTAGCATAGAAGCGAAACTACCTTCAATTTATCCTGATGAGAAGCAATCACTCGATGCTTATTATAAAGAACTCGACTCTGTCTGTGATGAGGTGAGAATAATGGCGTATGACATGCGCTTCTCGGACCCTGCTCTTGCAAAGAAAGAAGCTGCACCATATATACCTAGCGCTGATGTGAGGACTGTTCGTGATTCTGTGGAATACATCGCAAAATCTATTCCTCGAGAAAAGATTGTTCTAGGTATCGCTTTATACGGCTATGAGTACGAGGTCATAGAGCGTGCAACGAGTACATCCTATCGCACTCTATGGTCCTTTAGTCCATCATATGTGAAAGGAATAATCGCCAAACATTCTCTACAAGTAAAACACGGAGAATCTGGTGAAGCGTATGTTACGTATCAGGGAAGTAAAAAACAGATTTCATCAAAATCATTTGCTACCACACTACCATTTGTAACAGAATCAGAACCAAAACAACCAAAATCACCATACAACGTAATATGGTGGAGCGATAAACAAGCAGTAGAAGTTAAAATCGAACTAGCAAAGACACTTGGATTGAAAGGCATATCCCTTTTCCGTCTTGATGGTGATATTGATCCAGAATTGTGGAAAATTCTTAAATAGTAGATATACATCCACACTTGTATACAAATACTTATGGTGTGGGGAATTTTATCTCCTAATCTCCGAAATAAGTTTATCTAAGCCCCTCTCATCCCACAAAACTGTCTTTAGATTCGTACACTGTTCCATATCAATATCACTAAAAAATTCTTCTTTATCATCCACAAATATCACGTCCTCATTTGCAAATCGCTTACACAAATCTTCGACTACCTCCTTCTTGCTGCCTGGTACAATTATTATGTTTTGAAAAATATCCCCTAGACTGTTTTTTATTTTATCTTTTTGATACTCTTCTTCTCCGTTGGTTACTATATATACATTCCCCGCACCATTACTGAGAACTACTTCAAGCAATTCTTTATTCACCAAACCCTTACACGTGCTCATAATATCTTCATAAACTTTTGCAACATCGACATTTTCAAAAGTTCCTAAAAATTCTTTAAGTGAAAACGGCATCTTTGTACTTCTTACTTTAAGATAGTGCGACTGAGCGTCTATAAAAGAGATACCCGTTTTCTCAAGCGCATTAAAAATAGCAGTTTTTATTTTACTATTATCAATAAGTACGTCGTCGAAATCAATAATGAGTTTCATTTATTTTTTAAGTAGCCCTACGATACATTTCGCCATCTTTTCTGAATCATGACGGATAAAGCTACGCAATCCTGCAATGCGATCTCCATTTGTTTTTTTAATTAAAACATGTGACAAAACTTTTGCTCGCACAACTCTACTATCATCCATATCATCTTCAATCAGCACTCCGTCCCCTTCTTGAAGTTTGTAATATTTTATTTGCTCTTTTGAAGGAGATTCACTGTTTATTATGATTTTGTCTACTTTTTTACCTAAATATTTCTCAACGTCTTTCACATAATCACTAGCTTTCCAATGCATCGTGTGCCCTTGCTTATTTGTTAGATTGATAGGTAGAACTATTTTTGCCTTACTCTTTTTTATCGCTTCCTTGAAACCTTTTACAATCAAGTTCGGAAGTAGTGATGGATAATAATTCCCCGGACCTAAAACAATTATATCCGCTTTTAAAATCGCATCGCGAGCGGTTTGATTTAATCCAACATTATTTTTATAGTAAATCTTTTTAATTCCGACATCTTGAATGTCTGAATGATTGATTTTATTTTCTCCTTTTAAGATTTTTCCATTTTTTAGTTCTATCAAAAGATCTGCCTTGTCGCTCGTCACTGGCACGACACGACCTTTCACTTTTAAAATTTCTGATGCTATTTCCACACCTTTTACAAAATCCCCTGTTACTATTTCAAGTGAAGCAAGTAATATGTTTCCAAAATTGTGTCCTGAAAGAGATCCCTTGCTAAATCGGTGTCCCATCAATTTTCTGACAGTCTCTGTGTGTTCAGAAAGTGCGACCAAACATTGTCGCACATCTCCCGGAGGTAGAACACCGAGTTCGTCACGCAATACTCCAGTAGATCCACCATCGTCTGCCATAGAAACAAGTGCGGTAATATTTATTCCAAGAATATTCTTCAAACCAGACAATACAGTATAGCTCCCTGTTCCACCTCCTACAGTCACAACGTTTTTCATATACCCACTCTAACATTTTCTACACCACCTCTACAATTCGAAGTCTCAATTCCGTTTTTCCCCTAAACACTGACTTTTCGATGTGGGCGAGGAGGGTGTGGGATTTTTTTACTTTTTCTTCAAGCTCTTTTGAGGCGAAAAACATAATTGCTTTTGTTTTAGGGTAAATGACTTCTAAATGTTCAAACTTTTTACCAAACCAACGCACTGATAACGGCTGTGCGTTCTTGAAAGCAAAAAGAGGTTTCGGATTCCCTACACCAAATGGGGCGAGGACTTGTATCGCGTTACTCGTCACAATGTTTACATCATCAAATGATAAATGTGCGTCCGCAACAGTTTCCTCTTTTCCTAAATCCTTTATCTCAACATGCGCAAGCGCACTGTTAAGTGCATCAGATAATTTCTCAATACCATCAAGTGTGCATTCGAATCCCCCTGCTTGTTCATGACCGCCTGAACTCGTTATCACTTTTGGAAATAATTCCTGAACTCGCGCCATGAGTTCCACCACATGCACATCTCCGCGTGAGCGACATGAGCCTTTCACAACTCCCTTGTCATCACCTTGCCCCCATACAAATGTAGGCTTACCTGTTTCATCAATAATATTTTGCGCAATAAGTCCCAATATCCCCGGCCCCCAAGATAAATCCCCCACTACTATCACATCATTTTTGTAAACATCATGATCAAATGAAATTGTCCCCAGAATATCTTTCACACCTTGTTTACGCTCAACATTTAATGACTCCAAATCCTCCACGAACTTCTGCGCCATCACTGCATCTCTTTCATACAACATATTATGTGCTTGTATCGGATCCCCCATTCTGCCCGCTGCATTTATTCGTGGTGCGATGGTAAAAGCGATGTCTTCTTCTGTCAGATGATCCTTTGAAATTCCTTGTGCTCGGAAAATATGATTCAGCCCGTGTCTTTTCGTCTGTCTCAATACTTTCAATCCGAAATGTGCGAGTGCGCGATTCTCTTTCACCAGTGGAACCATATCCGCAATAGTAGATATCCCGACGAGATCCAACAACCATTTTTCGTATCCCTCTTTAAGTTTTGATACTGTATCCAAAACATTTTGAAAATTTTTATTTTTCGATTTCTTTTCTTTTTTCAATTTCGTAAGCAATGCACATGACAATTTCCACGCCACAGCACATCCACACAACATATCGTCATCATATTTACACACGTCTTGTTTAGAATTAATCACCGCCACCGCATCCGGGACTATTTGAACAAGTTTTAAGTTTTTAGTTTTGAGTTTTGAGTTAGATACTTTCTGATTCTTATCTTTTACTTCTTTCGTAATCGGAAGGTGATGATCTGTCACTATCACATCCACCCCATTCTTCTTCGCGTACGCAACTTCATCAATATTTGTAATCGCGAGGTCTACTGTAATCATAAGTGTCACACCTTTTTTCACGAGTGCATCTATCGCGTGATTGTGCAGTCCGTATCCTTCATTATGTCTATGTGGAACATAAATCTCTACCGGATATCCAATGTCATCAAAAAATGTTAACGAGTGGTGGGGCGGCTGGGGCTGGCATCCCGACCCGAAGCGGCGCCTCGTGGAGGGGCTCCACCGATGGCT
>CALRDS010000033.1 GCA_943354975.1 Candidatus Nomurabacteria bacterium
CCGAGCCAGAGATGGGCTCCATGGCAATGATAAGCCATTCACCTTTCGGCTGGTCCTTGTACTGCAGACGCAGTTGGGGGCCGACTTCGGGCGGGCAGAGGTCCAATCCGAGCTCTTGGGCACGGGTGTAGATGTCTTTGCGGGTTGCACCATCCTTGAAGCCAAGTTCGGCAACGGAGGCAACAACCAGCTCAACTTCTACTTCTTCGGGGCTCGCCGTGAAGGCGGGCTTGCCGAGAATGTCGTTCCCCCAGTCGCCGATTCTCATTACCGCTTTCTTGATGGCTTTGCGGAACTCGTCGGCGGTTTTGAGACCAGTGCCGAGCTTGATGGTTCGCCACGTCTTCCAGACCTTTGCGGTCGCAGAGACGATGAGTTCGCCAGAGAGGAAACGCTTAACGCCTTCTTCCCCACCGAGCTTGTTCACAACGGCTTCCATCGTACCCCAATCCATTTTCGGATATTTCATTGTCTTGCTCCTTCAACTGTTAGTTGGGTTTTATACATCCCTGCTAGGGATGTATAGCTTGACCGTAGTAGTCATAGCCAGAAAATCTCGTTTTACAAGGTCTTTTGGCTATGACTACTTTCATAAATAGTACTGTCAATGAACTACTTTATAGTATACACTAAAACTACACTTTGTCAAGCTGTTTTTAGGTTCTGGTGGACCTGAAATACGAGAGCGTGCCAAGTATATTTATATGCTAAATCTTAAAGAAAAGTTAGTGGGAATGTTACAGTACTTGGTAATTACTTTTTATTCTCCTCTTCTTTATCTATACTTCTATGTTTATGAGTTAATACTCCATTTCCCTCCATTAAAACAGCTATAAGATTGCGCAGGAAGAGAACTGCTGCACTCAATGTAAACCAAGCTACGAAAATCCCAATAACAGAATTATCTACATAGTTCCAAAATACTAAAGGAGTATATATAAGCACCACAATAAGACATAGCCATACTGTAAAACAAAACCCACAAGTAAGAGCTCCTCCAATAAGCGGAATCTTTTTCACAAAGTTAAGTAACTTCTCGTGATCTAGAAGAAGAGCTCTCCATATTAAAGCTGTTGTAGTTGTAACTGCAGTTACGATAAGAAAATCTATAAGCATATTCCTAATATAAAAAGAAGGATGAGCCCACCTGCGCTGGCAGGCTCACTCCCTCGGTTCCCGACCGCTCAGCAATGAGCAGCGAGTGCGTTGCCATTTGCGCGCAAGAACCGCGCGCCCTGGAAAGTGACGGGGTGGAAGTTCTCGCCCCGCATCATTCCGAGCACGCCGTCGGCTTTCACGACATCGCCGCCGTCAGGGCGGATACAGCCGTAGCCCTGGGCAGCGACGACGACGGTCGGCTGGACGGACGAGGCGAGCGCAGTCGCTTTGTTGTCAAACACGCATTGATTGCAGCATGGCGGACATCCGCCACAGGGTGCAGATTTCATAAGGAGCTCCTCACGGTTAGTCAGCTTTAGGGGCTGATATTGACATTATAGTGCAAATTATTTGCAATTACAAATGCGAATTTTGAGATGATACAATTAAAACAATGAAATTAAATAAGGTTTTAGTAGGGTCTTTACTTTGTCTTTTCCTCTTGCCAAGCCTGGGTTTTGCACAAGAAGCAACCCTCGTACCAGATACAGAGGTGTTTGAGAAGGCAAAAGTACTGGAAGTAACTAACGAAAGAGATATAACAATTCCTGGAACAGACACCCCTTCTAAAATTCAAACATTAAAAGCTGAAGTACTGTCGTAGACGGGATTAGAACTCAGATGACACAAAAATAATTTACTCACTCTTGTTTACGCTATATTATAGTTTTCGAGCTTCATTAATAAATCACATTGATGTTACTGTCATTGCCATAGAACTAAACATCATAAGCATCCAAATACACATTACTATCATAACTGATGATTCAATTATGGTTACTTTAGATAAAGGTAATTTAAAATAAGTTCCTAGACACACACAATGTAGTTCTTCTTTATTCAAAATAGATTTTAGTGCTCCGTAAAGACTAACTGAATAAATAACCAAAGTTACAATTGTTGCAGGGAAAACAAATACTTGAGCAATGAACAAAACTCCTAATAAGATTTCCAGAAATGGATAAGCTTTTGCGTAAGAAGTTGAATTCTTTGCTATTGGGTCATAATTAGCAAATCCTGCAGCAAATCCTTTTACATCATTTAACTTTATAAAACCAAACAATACTAATAAAAATCCCATAAAGTGCGACATGTGATCTGGGAGAGGGTGAAATTTAATTGAAAAAGATGCTAGTCCAAATGACAATAAATAAATAATAGCAATTGGCCAATAAGAAAATATCGTAACTTTTTCTATATTTAGAATAGATTTTTTTTGATGGTTGTATTCCATATTTAGCTTAGTGTACCATTTCCAACCTAATCATTTTTCGCGAAAGGGTACAAAAAATAGCCATTGATTATATTGATGTTTTGAATTGGTGTGCCTATCGGGAATTTCTTCGACAAGTAAATTTTTGTCGTCACAAAAATTTCTCGCCTCCCGCTCCTCGTCGTTTTTCTTGCTAGAAAAACATACTCCGGACTTTCGAATCCCGCTCGCACGACACGCAGGTGTCGTGCTTAGGCACACACGAAAATAGACGGACAAAGCCGTCTATTTTCACGTGTGTGCCTATCGGGATTCGAACCCGAACTGAGGGCTCCACAAGCCCGCGTGCTAACCATTACACTATAGGCACCATCTACATAACCTATTTCTAGATTAGGAGTTTACTCTAACACGTTTTTGGATGTTTTTGAAGGTTGTATAAATAAAATTTAGACACCTCTTAAATGTCTAAATTTACTTCATGTGCCCAGAACTGGATTTGAACCAGCACGCCGTTGCCAGCGCTACCACCTCAAGGTAGTGCGTCTACCAATTTCGCCACCTGGGCATTTTCTTCGATTGAAGTAATGAAATACTAACACGGAACAAGACAAAATAAAATCTTATATTACTGTAAGACTGTAAAATTTTTGAAGCTGTTAGTTTTTTATTTTTTTCTACTTATTTTTCAATCTTCTTAATTTAGAAAGGCAATCCCTCGTTTATTTGATTGATCTGAATTTCTCACGAAGCTTTTTGATATCTGCTTCAGGGAGATGAAAAGATATACTCATTGTGCGAAGAGTTATTTCTCCCCTTTCGTGTGCTGCTACTTCTCTTAAACCCTGCAAAATTGCTGCAAAAGGTTTACTAGACTTACTTCTTTTCATTGAGCCTTTCACGATGTTCTCCTTTTTAGGTAACTTCTCCTAAATTCTATAAAGCTAACACACTAAAGTCAAATCAAAAAAATATTTTCTATGAGTTTTTATACAATAACCCCCTCTTCATTCTCTGTGACTATTGCTTCAGATGTCGTTGTGCTCCCCTTCTTCACGACACGAACGTCTTTCTTTAGTTTACGACGAACATCACGTAATGCTTTGTCACGAACATAATAAAGTTTACTCCTGCGAGTTCTGGCGCGTCGTACAAGTTCAATCTTATCAATCATAACTGAGTATAGTGGGAAAACTCTTTCGACTCCAACACCTGACGCTACTTTTCTAACAGTAAATGTCGCTCCAATTTCTGTACCATGCTTTCTAGCAAGCACCATTCCTTCAAAAGCTTGAAGACGAGTCTTTCCATCAGATTCTTTAATCTTATTCCATACACGAACTACATCTCCAGAAGAAAAATCAAGCTCTTTCCGAGCGCCTATATCTACTGGAGTTAGCTTAATAGTCGTTTTCATAGTCATGGAATCTTAACATGAAAAACCTAGTTTTGCAAGGGTGTTTTTCATGTCTTTCGGAACTGGAGAAACAATAGTTACCTCACTTTTTCCTTCCTTTTCGTTAGGTATTTCTAGGGTCAGAGAGTGCGCATGAAGCATCGAACGTTCTGCAATATCTTTACCTTTTGTAGAGCCGTACAAATCATCCCCCACTATCGGATGACGAATACCTCTGAAATGTGCGCGTATCTGATGTGTTCTCCCGGTTAATGGATAGCACTCAACGTAGGAATAATTTTTGCCTTCTTTGTCTGTTGCTCTTTCTAAAACTTTGTAGCGAGTAATCGCTTCACGCTCTTCACCACGCGCGTCCCCTGAGAACATATCCACCACTGTACGCTTACGAAAATCTGCTTTGGATCGTGCAATTGGAAGTGAAATCATACCTGTGTCATGTCTAATGTGTCCTTCGACTATTGCTCGATAAACTTTTCTAGTTGTGTGGTCGCTAAATTGTTTTTTAAAAGATGTATAAGCAATTTTGTCTTTAGCAAGTAAAAGAACCCCTGTAGTATTTCTGTCTAACCTGTGCACTATACCCTCTCGTCCAATATCTCCAACACCTTTTACTTTATATGTCTCCATCATCCACGACGCTATAGTGTATTCATCTCCCCTTTCATCCGGGTGCACCATAATACCCGCAGGCTTGTCTATTGCAACTGCGTGAGTATTTTCAAAAAGGATTGGAAATTTCATCATAAAGCTATCCTAACATAAATCGGCAGGAGTATCTTCCTCAGTAAATTTTTGTCGCCACAAAAATTTCTTCGGACGGGCTCGTGGTTTTTCTTGCTAGAAAAACATCACTCCACCATTCGATTCCTGCACGAAAAGTGCGCGGGCACTTTTCTCGAGGGCACAAAAATGTGCTTTGCTATTTTTGTGCAGTATTCTTGAATTAGTCCGAACGCATTTCGCCGCCACAGGCGGCGAGGAAGTCCCCCCGCGAAAATTCGGAAAGGCGGCGGAGCCGCACCGCTGACAATTTCAAGTTTTTCTTTGGCGGCATTCGTAATTACTAAAGATTCTATAAGAATACTTCTATGAATTCATTGGCCAATCCCAACTATTTGACTTCAGTAAAACTTTCAGCCACTGTCCGCAACGTCTCTTTTGACGGTAAATTTTCTCTAGATATATCTGTAAGTGTATACATTGCTCCACGACTTATCCAAAGTGCACCAACATCTTGTACGGCAGGGCTTGTTTTTAACTCTTTTGTGTATAAATATATCGTCCTCCCATCGCTGGCGGTAATTTTAGAAAAATCCTTTAGAGTCACCTCAACATCTCCATTCGGACCACCAGCAGGTTGTGAGAGATATGATTTAATATCTGCTTCTTTGCTATTGGTTATCCATGAAGAAGTATTTCTGTATAAATGTAGTCCGCCGATCTTGTTATCAATAGCAACGAGAAAAGGATTAGTTTTAAATAACGGATCTTTTTCTATCTTTTTTAAATCGTTTTGGTCAATGAATAAAAAGTCAGACAAATCATTGCTATCATTTTGGGTAACTTCAACCGAATTTTTAGGAATTTGCAATGTGAAATTATACTTTACATTTGTATACATCTTATAGCCAGAAACTATATTGTTGGAATTTTGCTGATTAGTGATTGGAACAGACTTTTTAAAAAATGAAAAATATCCAACCACACCTACAACTATGATAATTGCTACGACCAAAATGACACTTACAAAACCCTTTTGATTCATGTTCATAAATTTGTTAGTTAATAATGTTTTATGATTAAAAAATTTTCTTCCCCCAAAATTAAAATATGGTTCGAGCCGATGTTTTTCTCCGGGTTCTTTTGCGGTTTTGAGCGGTGCGGCTCCGCCGCCTTTCCGAATTTTCGCGGGGGGATTTTTCCGAAAAAATGCGTTCAGACTAATTCAAGAGTACTGCACCAGAAAGGAAAAGTCAAAGAGTTTTGGTTCGCCTCGCTTCGCTCGGCGACTAATTTGTATTCAATTTTGGGGGTAAAAACGAATTCACGATTTCGCATTTTGGGGGAAGAAAATTTTTTAATCCTTAATCTAATAAAACTATGAAATATATACTTTACGCAAGAAAATCTACCGAAGAAGACGACAGGCAAATTCTAAGCATTGAAGCGCAACTCGTAGAGTTGCAAGAGTATGCCGCCAAAGAAAAACTTGAAATTGTCGCCTCGTTCTGCGAGGCGAAAACCGCAAAAGAACCCGGGCGAATTAGATTCGCAGAAATGTTGTCATTGATTGAGAGAGGAAAAGCAGACGGGATTATTTCGTGGCACCCCGACCGCCTCGCACGCAATTCTGTGGATGGCGGTAAAATAATTCACTTTGTAGATCGCGGCTTGATTAAGTCCCTCAAATTTCCCACCTTTTGGTTTGAAGCAACACCACAAGGTCTGTTCATGTTAAATATCGCCTTTGGTCAATCAAAATATTTTGTAGATAATTTGCGAGAGAATGTGAAAAGAGGACTACGACAGAAAATCAGGAATGGTGTTTGGCCCGGCTGGGCTCCGGTGGGCTATCTCAATAACCCCAAGACACGCGGTATTGATGTTGATATCGACAAAGCCCCTAAAGTAAAGAAATTGTTTGAAATGTACGCCACCGGAGCATATACGCTTCACTCTCTCGCAAATTGGTGTAGAAAACACGACTTGTGCGGTAATCTCGGCAAAGAAATAGCGTTGAGCAATGTACAAAGTATTCTACAAAATATTTTCTATATCGGTCTGATGAAATATGGTGGGGAAATTCATGAGGGACAACATGAGCCGTTAATTTCAAAGAAACTTTTTGATTCCTGCCAAGAAGTGATGGGCAAGCGAGGTAAGGTACATCATGTGAG
>CALRDS010000034.1 GCA_943354975.1 Candidatus Nomurabacteria bacterium
GGGTATTTTGAAGAAGAAGCAATACATAGTTACGAACATTATTTAAGGTTAGTAATTTCTGGAGCAGAAAAAAATATAGATGCACCTGAATTAGCTATTTCGTATTGGAATCTTAACAGTAACGCAACTTTATCCGATGTTATCCTGGCAACTATAAAGGATGAAATGATTCACAGAGACGTAAATCATCAATTTGCTGATGATAAAATTGGAACTCACCTTTGGAGTTAAAAAATTTGGTGGACATAACGAGTAAAACATTGAACTCATTAAAGAGCTAGCTTTCTTCGTTCTATGACTACTATCAAATCAGTCCAGCCTTACAGAAAGTTCTTATTACTATGTAGAAATTATTAAGAGATGTACCGCATATATAGAGTAGGAGGTATGCGTAGTAGTCACTTCAAGTTCTAATAATGATAGTAACTACGGATTCGAAGGTTCATAATAAATATTGTCACTGTTTAAAGTAAGGTTAAACTCTTTATCACTTTCATCAGTACCAATGAATTTTCCTGCCTCATTATAAACATAAATAACTATTGTGTATTTTCCTGATGTAATGTTAAAATTATTTCCTTTTTCATCTGCACAAACTATTCCAAACTTACTCCAAACAGATATAGAATTTTGAACTTTTTGAAGAAGACAAACGGGTGTATTATTTTTGGCTAAATATATTTTAGTCGATCCTTTTAGTTGAAACATGGATGATGAGTTTATTCCAAAAGATTCCCATTCAAATAAAACCTTATCTCTTGTGTTTAAAGTCTCTCCGCCATTTGGAGATTTAATGGTTACACCTCCCTTTATTTCTGAGTTATAGAATTTTTGTTTTCCATTAAAGTTTGTTTTATTTGTCGTTGTATTTATAGCAGTATTATCACCACAATCTATCTCTTTAATCTTCGCTCGAGTTCCTGCTCCTACGAATCCAGGAGGTGTAGAACGAAGTCCATTATCATTTTGAAAAGCGATAACGGCTTTTCTTGTGGCGACACCAAAAAATCCTGTTGGCTGTGATTTAAGATACCCTTTACTGCTTAGGAAGTCTTGGAGGATAGATACATCAACTGAGCCATTTGTGTCTCTGCTTAAATAACGAAGGTTTTGACTTATTACTGCACAAGAATCAATATTTGATGTATTGTCATCTGTTGTTTGTGCGAAAGCCAACATTGGTAAAAAAACACTTACTATGAAAATATGGATAATATTATTTTTCATATGATTTAAGTATAGCATCGAACAATTGAAATAATATCTAGAGATTGATACAAGTACAGGAGAATCGATCACAAGAGCACTGCTATCTGATGTTATATTGGCAACTATCAAGGACGAAATGATTCATAGAGACGTAATCATCAATTTGATGATGATAAAATCGGAACTCACCTTTGGAGTTAAAGTAGTAACTTAATTTCAGATAGTATTTCTGGATATTTTGGACCAGTAATATGTTCTACATTGTGCAAGATAATTTCTTTAGTAACAAATTCGCCAAATTTTTGTCTATTTTCTTCAAATGCACCATAATCATCATTATCTGAAATAATTAATGTTGATTTTGAAAGTACATTCTTAATTTTTCCTATATCAATTTTTGTATCAATCCATGGCCTTGCTATTTCTTTTTCATCTTCACTTTCCATATTTTTCAGGTTAAACCACCCTGCAACAAAAATAGCTCCACCTACACCAACATTTATTGTTTCAAGATATCTAAGTGTAGTCTGACATCCAATACTATGACCAATAAAATAAGTGCCAGCATCTGGAATTCCAACCATATTTGATAAATGACTTACCCATTTTTCTATTGTTGGATTTTCTGTATCTGGCATTTCAGGAACAAAAACGTCCAATTCTAATTTTTGAAGTTCAAATTTAATCCAAGGCAACCAATTGTCATTTGGACTTCCTCCCCAGCCATGAATAATAAATACTCTTTTCATTTATTCTGAATAATAACATAATTATTTTTCGTCAAAATGCCAAATGCCATCCCAATTTGTATTTTTTAGATTTGGTATTCTTTCTAACATTGTTTTAGAAGGTCCATCTCCGTTACTTGATAATTCTGTAAAAACTATTTCCGCTTCATCAAATCTTCCAGCTTGATAATTTGTAAATGCATTTTCATATTTCTTAAATATTTCTGATACAATTAAACTTTTTTTCTGTACCTCATACAATATCGTTGGTTTAGATTTACCTTTTACTGTTATAACGTCTAATTTACGAAAAATAATATCTGTTTCATTCACAAGATTTTTCACTTCTTCAGTAACTATTATTAGTACTCCATATTTTTTAGTTAAACCTTCTACACGAGAAGCAAGATTCACAGCATCTCCTAAAACTGTATAGTTTACTCTTTCTAGTGACCCTACATTTCCAACAATAACCTCACCGTAATTTACACCCACACCCATTGCAAGTTCTGTATTGTTATTTTTATTAAAATCAGCAAGTGCCTGTTGCATTCCTATTGCCGCTTTTACAGCATGTGTAGTATGGTTTTCTACATATAAAGGTGCATTCCAAAATGCCATAATCGCATCTCCAATAAATTTATCTATCGTCCCCTTTTCTTCCAATATAACTGGGGTCATAGCACTAAGATATGCGTTTAAGAGCTTTGTGAGTTCCTCTGGAGTCATTTTTTCGGAAAAGGTAGTAAATCCTCTGATATCTGAAAACAGAACACTTATCTCGCGTTTTTCTCCTGCAAAATTAATTGAGGAAGATGATTCCATCAATT
Organism: Candidatus Nomurabacteria bacterium; assembly: GCA_943354975.1. Taxonomy (GTDB): domain Bacteria; phylum Patescibacteriota; class Minisyncoccia; order Phycocordibacterales; family UBA5272; genus UBA11704. The sequence continues at coordinate 2,768 of CALRDS010000034.1, forward strand.
CTTTTAAAACATCTTTATGAACATATTTGGCAAATATAGATTGTATATAGGCATTTTTTTTCTGTTCTTTTATAAATCTATATAAAGTAATATATCCTCCTGTTAGGAAAATAGTTAACAGAATCCACGGGGTAGGAATTTGTATTTCCAATGAGAATAAAAAAACTGACAGAAGTGCTGCAGATGCTATCAGAATGATCAAAGATACAATTTGTCCGATAATATTTTTTAACCTATACATAAGTAGACCTGTAACTAACATATACGCTAAGATCAAAAATATAGTCTCGCTAGTGTTTGTATTTCTATCATTTACTTTATTTAAAAGTGATGTGAGAACACTCGCGTGGACAAATACCCCGGGAACCTTTTCTCCAGTCATACCAACAAAGTGATCGAGTAAATCAAGTGAGACTGAACCTACGAACACTGTTTTACCCTTTATTTTATCAGCAGGTATTTTCCCAGAAATAATATCCACCACAGAATATATAGGGACTTTTGTTAAATAACGAAACATCGTAGCACTGACCGTATCACAATTTGACTCTTTATTGAATATGGCGATATTAAATGCACTTCTTGCGAGCGGGTAAACACATATGCCATTGTTTAAAAATGACGTTGGATATCTGCGTACTTTACCGTCACTGTCTGGCTCTACATTTATAAGTGCAGATGAAAGTGTCAAATGGCTAGCTAAGTACTTATCATTTTCTAATTTAGAACCAAGAATAACAGGTGTTTTTACGAATCCTATAATGTCTTTAAATTCTGCATCACCTGCACGAGGTTCCAAGAAAAGAACATCGTACACGACAGTACGTGCGCCAAAATCATTTAATTTTTTTGTAAGACTTGCAAAAACTTTCCTATCCCATGGCCATGCACCAATAGATTGTAAACTTTTATCATCAATGCCGACTATTATTACATCTTCTCTTTCGTCTGTCGTACGCAATGGGTCAAAGAATTGATTAGTGATATTTTTTCCTCGTACGGATCCTAATATAAGAAAAACAATACAAAAAATTATAAGAAACCCGAAAATAAAAGACCCGTGTTCTTTTATTTTATTTGATGTTTTATTGATTGTATGGGAAGTCATCATCGAATCTTGCTTGAAGTTTAACCTTCATACCAGCATCTTTATTTTTACAATATGCGTCTATTGCCTGAGCAAAAGAAAGTAGATTGCTGTTATTTGTGAAAGGATACCCATTTTCTGTCCCAAAAGATACCACGACTCTCACTCTTTCTTGAGGAAGTACTTTGATGTTACACGCAAAGTCTACTTCGTCTAGGTAAAAATAATTAGTAAAAATGTTATTGAATTTATCAAAAAATTCATCCTCATCTAATTTCTTCACAACGGGTCTTACTATTGGAGATGTAACTACAGTATTTATTACAGGTTTGACTATCACCTCTTTCTTTATTACAGGATTTTCTATTACAGCAGGTTTTTCAACATCCCTTTTGATATTCGATGTATCCTCTAATTTATTTTCTTGAATATCAACTTTCCGTTCTATTCCATTTAGTTTGTTTTCTTGATCTATATTTTTCTTTATCTCATTAATTTTCTTTTCTGGTAAAGTGTCATTGAAGAGATTCTTTCTTATTTCTTTTCTAAATTCCTCTTTGTCAAAATTCTGGTGCTTAATTTCTTCTAGTTTTGCATCTTCTTTTTTATTAACATCTATCCACACACGCATTTCCTTGTCTTTCAGTGTCTCTGTAGTAGTAAGGGCGCTTTTATGATCTTTTGCTTTACGTGAAATATCGACACTCACAGTCTTTCCTTCCTCCACCGTTGTCTCTTCTTCTGATACTGTTGTTGTCCCTGTTTGAGATGATGAAGTCACAGTTCTAACTTGTACTTTATGTTCACTTACAGAAACTTTTGTTTTTTTAAGTTTTTCATCATATTTAACAGCAAATTTGGTTCCACGCACAGCAGCCAAAGTACCGGGAGTTTCTACTTGATAACTGGAACCAGTTAAAAGTGTCTCTACGCGATGGTACGTCGTACCCAGACTTTGGAATATAGAAACTTTTTCTGATGTGTAATTAATCGTAATTTCAGTATTTATATCAAGAGAAATAACAGAGTTATCCGGCAGAAGCACTGACGCGTGTCCATCCTTCCCAGTTTTAACAATACTCTCATTTTCAATCGGAGTAGAAGATGCGGTTACTTTTTGAAAGTCGCCACCAGTAGGAGATTTAAAAGAAACATCTCCACTTTCTAGATAAAGCGTAATCGGGGGAATTTCTGCTTCCGCTACTTCTACTTTTATATAGGGAGTATCAGATTTTGTAAAATACATTCCCACCCCAATAACTATTAGTAATACTACGCCAAGCCCAATAATGTTTTTTAACATAGGATATAGTATATCAGAGGTACAAACTAGTAATAGTTAAATCATTTCTGCCATTGCGAATATCTCAAAAATCTGGTATAATTTCGTATGTTTCTAAATTAAATATGGGCCCTTAGCTCAATTGGCATGAGGCTACGCCGAAGATAAAATATGCCGCCTGTTTAAAAACAGGCGCGGTAAATATAAGGGTTAAGTGGGTTGTGATATAGTTAATAAAATTAAATATGGGCCCTTAGCTCAATTGGTAGAGCGCCTGTTTTGCACTCAGGAGGCAAGCGGTTCGAATCCGCTAGGGTCCACCAAAATTGATTTGCATCAGAATTGACCGCGCCCGCGCCTTTGGCGCGGGCTTGGGCTGGCATTTCCGCCAAGAAATTCCAAGGGGTTTTGAATTCCGCCAAAAGCATTCCCGCCGAAAGTCGGCGGTTCGAGCCGATGGAAACAAGAAAATCTCTCATCCGTGAGGGATTTTCTTGTTTGAAGAGATTTTCGGCTTGGTTGGCTTCAATAATCCAGTTTCGCATGAGTTCGAGCCAATGATTACCTTTTCGCTCAAAATCCGATAATTTCTCCTCCAATGTTTTCTTTTCCGCCATTAAAACATTTTTATTTTCTTGATACTCACCAAGTTCCAACGCCTCGCCAAGATATGCGTCTGTCAGTCGCTCTGTGCGTGTTTTAAGGGCGGAAATACTATTGCGGAGATTTTGAGCGAAAAGGTCTGATGATTGGCGGGAGTCCACTTGCTCGCTTTCAAGACGAGCAAGATATTTTTCCCGCCACTCATCGGGCAAAGAAACTTTTTGACAGAGATTTTTCACTTGCTCGGTTAAAACTTCTTCCCGCAAAAAGCGATTTTCAGTACACGAAATAGTTTTGCTCTTGTGGGTGCAACGATAGTAAATAAATTTCAAACCACTTTTCTTGATATGTCGCTCGGCGGTTATCGCATAGCCACA
>CALRDS010000035.1 GCA_943354975.1 Candidatus Nomurabacteria bacterium
TGTAACCATACCAATCCCTTCGGTCTTTACTATTTTTGTATCAAGCCATTTCAAATCTTTAAAACACTTTTCTGGACTTTGTGCATTACCAATGCGGTTCATAGAAATTCCCCAGAAGAAAATTCCCTCTTCATTAGGTAATCTATTAATGTCAAAAAATTCTTTCATATTTTTATTATACCAGTTCTGTCTCTCATTAGAGTATCGAAATTATAGCATTTATCTACATCTGACTGGTTGTTTTCCTATCTTGAAAGAAATAACACAAATAACCAAGCTCTTTCTCTATCTGACCCCAATTAAGAGTTCTGAACTTGCTTACTACAGGCAGCCATTCAGTTGAAATTTTCTCGGTTTGGAGAATAACGGCTTTAGTATTCAGCTTTTCAGGTTAGAAAGTGAGTGCTTCTTCATCTTCAACAGCAATAAAGATATGTAGAGCACTACAAATAAATGATGTAGAGGAATTTAAAAGTCGCTTAAGGAATCTTCAAATTAGATTTGACTGACACTCTCCAATTTCTGAAGATGATATTAAAAAAATTGGAAGCCGAGGATAAGCTCAAATAGCTCATTAAAATCAAGTGCATCTAAAGTATTAGTGATATAATTTAAATATTATGGAATTTGCACCCAACAATACTAAGATAAATAGTGAAGAAGAAGAAAAACCTGTTTTTACTGCTCAAGATTTACAAGATAGAGAAGATTTTGAATATATTCTCTCAATAATGGAAAAACAAGGGGCTGTTGGTATTACTCAACCGATAGACTACATGGATGCATTATCTTACCGAGACAGGTTACAAAAATTCCGTGAGAATATCGTTTTAGAGGGTTCTGTTACTGCAATGTTTAATGATATTATTTTTGATTTTGATGGGGTTTTGTATGATAGCACCTATTCGGCCTACAGAGCTGTTGAGTTAACGTTAGAAAAAAGAGGAGACAAAAGCATACCTCAACCGCCAACTACTGCAGATATAGCAAACTCATATCAAGCTCCTTTTCAAGATTATTATAAAAGGTTTGGAATCTCACTAAAAACACCAGAAGAAATTGCTTCTTTTAGAGACACTTACAGAGAGGTTCAAGCGCAAGTAAACGGTGAACATCACACACCCTCAACTCTTTACCCAGAAGTAACGTTGGTTTTAGATAAATTAAAAGAAGCCAAGAAAAATAATCCAAAACTAAAGGTTCACATAATTTCAGCTGGTTCAGATAAACAAGTCAAAACACCGCTTATTGAGGCTGGAATTCTTGATGATTTTGATGAAATACATACTGAATGTCATGACAAGACTGCTATGATAAAAAGTATTGTAGATAAAAATAATGAAGATGCAAAGGTTGTTATGATTGGAGACCTCCCAAGCGATATTAAAGATGCACAACAAATTGAAGGAGTGAAGGCAATTGCTGTTGCTCGTGGTAGTACTGAAAGACAGCGATTAGGGATGTATCTACCTGATTATATCGTCTCAGACCTTGAAGGTATCTTAAGCTTAAAATCTTATAGCAAGGAGTTACGTGAACAAGCTACAGAATAGTTACTTTAAATGTTATTATTAAAGCTAATATGAGTAACGGAAAAATTATTGCGGTTGTAGGTGGTCCACGCTCAGGAAAATCTTTTCTCGTAAATCTTCTCGCAAAACATTATGGAGGCGTTGCTATTCTTGAAGGAGAGGAAAAGGATTTCCCTGAGCGTATTCGTGAGGATATACAAAAAAATATAAGACCCCTAGAGCGAATAGCTTGGTTTCGTAACAAGCTTGTAAAAGAATATTTTCGTGCAGTAGAAATGAAAAAAGAAGACAAAATAGTTATCGTTGATAATTTTTGGATTAGTTACCAGTTATATATTGATGCCTTGGCAAAAGATTTTGAAGGGGAAGTAATCCACGATATTGCTTTTATAGACAGACAAACTCTTCCATGGCCAGACCTCACGGTACTGCTTTCTCTATCGGAGGATGGTATTCGTGACTTTGTTAAGCGTGGAGGAAGAGAGTTTGATAATAGTGAAGACTTTATAAAAAATCAGGCATTACCGATACATAAGTTACATAATGATTTTTTTACTAAAGAAGATGTAAAAGAGAAAGTAATCGTAGTTCAGCGAGACAATTTAGATTTTTCTAATGAAAGTGATTTTAGGAATTTAATTCAAAAAATAGATGGCAGAATATAAATCAGAAAATAGAGACTATACCGTAGACGAGTATTCACCAACTTGGGTAGAAAAATTTGAGGTAATAAAAAATCTTATCGTAAGTGTATTTGGTAATAAAGCCTTACATGTTGAGCATGTAGGAAGCACTTCTATAGTTGGAATGAAATCAAAACCAATTATTAATGTGCTGGTAATTGTAGAAGGTGTAACCGATTTAAGAAAAGAAACTTACAAAATGGAAGGGCTTGGGTACTTATATAAAGAAAATTATCTTTCCCTGAATTCACTTTTTTTGTGTAAAGAAATTGATGGTGAGAGACTCGAAAATATACACATTTTTCCTACTGGACATACTCGTATAGCAGAGTTTCTTAATAAGAGAGATTATCTAAGAGTTCACCCAGAAGAAGTAAAGAAATATAGTGACATAAAAGTTCAATTAGCAAAGGAGTTTCCTAATGACTATATATCGTATAAAAAAGGAAAGGACTACTACCTGAACGTTGAACTGAGAGAAAAAGGCAATACTTGGAAGCTCAAACAAAACTAGAAAATAAAACTGATATACTATTTTGTATGGAAGGAGGATGTCACTGTAAAGCAATACGATTTAAAACCGAGAAAGATACTTTTTGGGTCGGAGCTTGTTACTGTATTGATTGTAGAAAAATAAGTGGAGCACCCTACGTTGTATGGGCTGGATATGAAACTGACACTGTAAAGATTTTACAAGGAAAGCCAAAACTATATTCGTCGTCAGAACAAGTAAATCGTTCCTTCTGTGAGAATTGTGGTTCACCATTTTCATATCAGTATAAAAATCAAACTGGAAAGATTTTTCTTCCAGTAGGGATATTTGATACCGCAGATAACTTTAAGCTACAAAAACATATTTGGACCTCTCAAAAACTTCCTTGGATACATATAATCGATAAACTACCCCAAGAAGACGGGAGCTACCAGTAAAAAATAATGAAAAATAAAACAATAATTTTATATTATCTGAGTTCTGTAGGTATGTATGACATTACACCACGTAAATAGAGTAATAAAATCAAAGTGTGATTCTCTACCCAAAAAAGACATGTAGCTGATATACTTTAATCATGAAACCAAAAATTGCCATAATCTTAACTGGTGGAAGTTTCGATAAAGAATATGATGCTCTTGATAGAGCCTTTACGATAGGAAATGGGGCCGTAGCTCGTATTCTTAGTTATGGGAAACCAAATGTTGATGTTGAGATAATTCCTTTGTTTCAAAAAGTAAGTGTAGACATAACAGAAGATGATAAGGTTTTAATCAGGGACACAATTGAAAAATCTGCAACTGAAAAAATTATTGTTATCTATGGTACTGACGCAATAGCTGATATTGGAAAAGATTTAGCTTCTATACCTAACAAAACAATTGTTATAACAGGAGCACTAAAATCTCAATTAATCAAAGATACTGACGCTGACTTCAATTTAGGTTTTGCCTTTTCTTCAGTTCAACTTGCGAGTCATGGAATCTATGTGGCTATGAGTGGAAGACTTTATGACTGGAATGATTGCCATAAAGACATGATTACGGGAATATTTTTGGAAAAGTCTTTGTAATAATAATGAAAAATAAAACAATAATTTTCTTTGATGGAGATGGTACTCTCTGGTACCCAATAAAGACGAAACACACCGTAAAACCACACTGGCTCTACAAGGATGTAAACATTAAGGATTATCACTCTCATCTTATGCTTATTTCTACAGTCGAGAGTACGCTAAAGAAACTGAAGAAGCTCGGAATTATAACCGTAATACTCTCCACTCATCCACATGAGAAAGTAGAAGCATACAAAATAATTAATAAGAAAGTTAAGTACTTTAACTTAGGAGAACTTTTTACAGAAGTTCATGCTACCCGTGAGTATTATGAATCTAAAGGGGAATACATATTAGAAATACTTAGGAAGTTAAAAATTCCAAAAACAAAAGCACTTATGGTTGGTGATAATTATTTGTGGGATTATAAACCAGCCAAGAAGGTTGGCATTGATGCACTACTTGTAAAATCTGACTATATGAAAAGAGACAAAAGACTAAAGACTGTAAAAAATTTGTCTGATATACTGAATTATCTATAATTAAAAATTTAAAAAAATAAAAAACAGGATTTTAATTCTTTCTTCACCTGACCCCAATTAAGAGTTCTGAACTTGCTTACTACAGGCAGCCGATTTTTAAGCGTAAAAATCGCGTCGAAACTAACAAGTTTTGACGTAGATAATTTATTTTACATCTTTATTGAATTTTTAAGAATAAAGTTAGAACCTATTATTTGAAAGCAAACGGATTAAAATTCGTACCCTCGTCATAAGTATCAAGACCTTCTTTATGCTTGATAGCCCTTATTATTTTTCTAGTAATTGGCAATGCAAGGATTTCCCAAACTGTACAAAAAATAACTGTGCTAATGGTTAAAGGGACAATTTGTTCAATCGTAAACCATCCTGCAAAATAAAAAGTTCCGAATACAACTATACTAGTATCTACTGCTTGTCCAAATAATGTTGATAAAATAAGTCTTAAGTTTAAAAATTTTCCTTTAGTAAAAACTTTCATTTTTGCTACAACAAATGAGTTTGTTAGCTCTCCACAAAAGAAAGCAACCACAATTACAAGAGCCACAATTGGGGAGGCTCTAAAAATCAAATTGTAGGCATCATTATCTGGAAAAGAAGGACTTGGGACGATCGTGTAAACATATGCAATTATAGAAGCCAGAAACATACAACCAAAACCGGTCCATACTATTTTTCTTGTAACCCTATACCCATATACTTCAGTAAATATATCGGCAAAAATATAGACAAATGGATAAGTTATCACGACAACCGCGAAAACAAAATCTCCAACATAAAAAGTTTTTAGTGCAGTAAAAAGATTAATAATTAAAAATGTTACCCAAACCATACCTAAAACTCCTAAGTATTTATGATTTTGTTGAGCTGATAATGCTGGGTCAGTGATTAATTGTTTTTCTTGATTCATATGTACAAAAGTATAACTTAATAATCGAAAAAATGCATTATAGTATTCTGTGGTGTTGTAACGCCTTAATTTCTCAAAAAAATATTACTGTTAAACTGTAACTCACTTTTGATTTTGGTCCAATTCAGAGTTCTGAACTTACTTACTACAGGCAGCTCGTAGCAGAAAAAAATGGCACAATCTCTTGCGCCATTCATGGAGTGCGAACAAATTTTATTTTTTTGAATTGCAAAGTGGTGTCAGCACTTCATTCCAAAAACTGACTACTGAAGCAAGCATCGCCATTTGCTGTAATGGTGTGTCCAGATTATGCGAGTACATGTCACCTTCACGTTTGAACTCGTCAGGGTTAGCGCCTAAACATGCGCAGTTTCCTGGAACAATAAAGTGAGGCGTCCCACCTTCGCGTACAGATGCATTGATGGAATTGAAACTTCCCCCATACTTTTTGTAAAGTACTCCGTTGCGTTCCATTTCCCTTTTGGAACTTGAGGACAGTCCAAAATAGAAATCAAACGCTACTCTTTCACATGATGGGATATTAACCCCGTTGAGGAATTTCTCGGAAAGCGCTTCACGTGCAATCTTTGAAAATCCAACACCAATCCAACACGCATGAAAATGTGTGTCTTCCCTGTAACCGGTTTCTATTGCCATCAACGGCTTGTTTTCGCTAAGGGAGAATCCCGTCGTGTTCTCATTCTTGAACGAGTAATTAAATACCATGAAGATAAGTTGCATTCTCTGTGCACACTCACGAAGAACCTCCCAATCGGTTCTCTTGTGAGCGTAGTTTGGAAAAGAAATGAAAGGCAAGATAATATCAAGTCTTACGAGACCACCCT
>CALRDS010000036.1 GCA_943354975.1 Candidatus Nomurabacteria bacterium
TGTGGAGTTTCTTTTTCAGCTCACCGAGTTTCCAGCGAGCAGGAGCCTGAACTCCTTTGGCAATGAACATCTCGATTTGAAACTGGAGTGCACGTTGCGCATCCCAGAACTTTTTCAGTGTCTCGTAGTTGGGCATTTCCCAGAGATTCCTTTCCTTTCCGTCTGCGCAAAGCATTTCTGATTTCGCGGGTTCGACAATTGCGAATTCATGCAAACGCATCGCGATGACTTCGTTTGCATGCACTACATCCCCGATGGGGTGCGCATACCACTTCACTTGACCTTTTTCCACGATCTTTCTCCTCAAAAGGGGATTTCCTTATTTCTACCTTATCCACAAGGGTTTTGCAACCTATTGACTTTTAATCTAAAATGTGCTATGATTAAAGGGTCAATATTTAGCGGGAGATTTGTATGTCCTTTACATCGATGAATTACCTCAAAATCCGTTTTGAGGCCAAGCGTAGGGAAATTCCAGTTCACAAGGAATGTTCCGGAGATTTTTTCTACCGCGAGCCGATCATTCGGCTTTACGAATCAAAGAAGGAGATTTCGATGAAAAGATTTTTTCATGACAATATTGGGGTGATCGCGGTGGTGGTGTTTGCAATCATTGTCGGCGTCACCACCGACTGGGACAAGGTTTTCGGGGTGAAGGCTCCGAAAGCCGTTTCCACCCAGCAGGCGAAGTAATTGCGCCTGCACCAAACAAGGTCGGTTCGCGTTCGCGTGAGCCGGTTTTTTATTTCCAAAAATACACAATTTGTGTTAGTATTTCTTGACACATGCGCGCAAAAAATATATCTGCCTCAGTTGGCTAGGCTCTAGCCTTGTAGATGAATATTTTATACAGCATGAATTTTATAGAAATATATAATTAAAATATGCGCGATTAGCTCAGCTGGCTAGAGCATTCGACTGATACTCGAAAGGTCCCTGGTTCGACCCCAGGATCGCGCACAAAAAGAAAGATTTCCCCGAAAGGGGATTTCTTTTTGTGCGCGATCAGGAACACAACAGTTTGTGTTCCGTCTGGGTGTCGAGGGGCCGTAGGCATTTCGCTAGCAAGCGAAATGCCGAGGGGCGGGCTGCGAGAAATTTTTGTGACGACAAAAATTTACTTGTAGCCGACCCCAGGATCGCGCACCTCATCATGTTTACATAATATTATTGTCTTATGTTACACTTTCTGCATCATGAAATTCAGCGAAATTCCCAAGGCTCTAGGAAGATTCACTAAAGAGCAAATGGACGAAAGAGAAAGAAGATTATCTAGTCCAGCACTAAAAGCAGATCTTGAACGAATAAAAAGTCTTCTCAAGGAAGATCTCAAGAGAACGTGTTTAAATGGGCTTTCTGCTTCGTGGCGTTTTACACTTGGAGGACCACTTAGTTCTCTATGGGCAGGGACTAAAGAACTGGGCAGTGTGGCCGCTCGTAATTTCTCTGTTAAAAATCCTAAGAACAAGAGAAGCTATAGCGCTGTTCCAGCAACAATGGTAGCAGAACTTCTCATGCAGTATGGTAAAGGTACGTTAGATATAACAAAGCTCGTTGGTAACCTCAGTCTTGCCTTAGGAAGAGCAAGTGTCCTAGGAGGAAGATATATAATAGGCAAATAATTTATAAAAGTATGACACAACTGACACAAGAAGAAATAAGAGACGAATTACTTTCTTTATTTGAAGAACATGAGGAAGATTTAGTTTTATATGCAACTCAAATTGAAAAGATAGAAAATGATGCTTTAGAATCGTTTGACAGAAAGATAATATCTATAAAAAATAAACTTGTAAATGATATTGCAATTTCTGATGAGGAGTTACAGAAAAAGTATTTAGAAGAAATAGAGCTTCTAAGAAAAGTAATATCAGAAGATGTAGAAAGTAAGATAAAAGAACTAATTGGTAAGCAAGGTAGTTAGTCGTAGACATTTACCATGGTGTATGGTAGATTCTTTGTAGCCCATTTTAGGAATTTATAGATGAACTCTCTTATACGTTTCGTTGTTTCTGTGTTTCAAATTAGAAAAATTAGAAATGAAGGTGAGAAATTTTATGACAGAAAGGTGGAGGAAATAAGGGATAGACTCAAACATGACTCGAGTATTTCTGAAGAAGGGTTGTCTGAAAGGATTCTACAGGAAGTTGAGTTGGCGAGAAAGGAAGTAGTACAAGAAGTAGAGCGGAGAATAGCCATCATCAACAAGCAAGAGTAATCTTGCTTTTTTTAGTGCATATAAAAAATAATTGGCCAGCCGGCGAACTTTTTAAGCGACGGCAACGAGGAACTTGTGGGCGACTCCAGAATCGTAGTTCTTCCTATGTTAATATTAATTCATGGTAATCAAGTCCGTCTCTCTCCAAAACTATACATCACTTCGTGTAGGTGGTGAGGCACAACTCGTCTGTGCTCACAACGAACAACATGTTCTCGAAGCATTTCAGTACGCAAAAAATAATAATTTAAAACTTCACATTTTAGGCAGTGGAACGAACACTGTTTTTAAAGAAACACTAACAAATGTTTTGATTTTAAAAATAGATATAAAAGGAGTAGAAGTAAAAGAATTCGATGACCACGTAGTACTTACTGCAAACGGAGGAGAAATATGGGATGACATCGTTGAACACGCAGTGGATAATAGTTGGTGGGGGATTGAAAACCTTTCATATATTCCAGGAACAGTGGGTGCAGCTCCTGTACAGAATATCGGAGCATACGGAGTGGAATTAAAAGATTCCCTAGTTTCAGTTCGAGTATTTGATACACATAAATCAGAGTTTACAGAAATGAGTAACAAGGATTGTTTATCTAGTTATCGTGATTCAATCTTTAAACACGAAAAGGACAGATATATTATTACAGCAGTTACACTTAAACTTTCGAAAATTCCAAAACCAGTTTATACATATGAGCCGCTAATCAGTTTATTTGGAAATAATGATGTCTCGATTATGGACATAAGAGAATTGGTTATAAAAACTCGAGTTCATAAACTTCCTGATTACAATGTTTATCCAAACGCCGGATCATTTTTCAAAAATCCAATAGTAAGTCGTGAAGAAGCCGAACATTTAACTAAAAGTTATTTACAAATGCCACTTAGAAAAGTTGAGAATGGTTACAAAATTCCTACTGCGTGGCTTATCGAGCATGTCGCTGAGATGAAAGATAAAAGAGTGCGAAATGTCGGCACTTGGCCAGTACAGCCACTTGTGATAGTGAACTACGGTGATACGACGTATCAAGAATTATCGGATTTTGCAGATTTAATAATACAAAAGATAGAAAATGGTACCAGAATTCGGCTAGAAAAAGAGGTAAATTTCATAGAGTAGTACTTTTTGTTTTGTGTGTTAGGATAAAAATATGCAAGGCACTCTATACATAATCCCCACGCCAATAGGGAATCTCGAAGACATGACACTAAGAGCTATCCACGTCTTAAAAGAGGTGGATTTAGTTTTGTGTGAAGATACTTCCGTGACTCAGAGGCTTTTTAAAGAGTATGATATACATACGAAAACTAGTGTATTTTTCGCACAAACTAAATTAAAAAATATTGAAAAAATTTTAAAGATATTAGAGGAAGGGTATCGTATCGCGCTCGTATCAGACGCAGGGACTCCAACAATATCTGATCCAGGAGTATTACTTGTAGATAGAGTTAAAACAGAATTACCAGATGTAAAGGTCATCGCACTTCCTGGAGCATCCGCTCTCACTACGGCACTATCGGCCTCCGGAATAACTTCTGCACAATTTGTATTCTTAGGATTTTTACCACATAAAAAGGGAAGGGATACTTTATTTAAAGAAATTGCAGAGTCAAAGAGAACAATCATTTTTTACGAATCAGTTCACAGAATAGAAAAAACTCTTGATTCACTTAGTAAAATAATTTTACCACCAAGAAAAGTAGCGATTGCTCGCGAATTAACAAAGATGTACGAAGAAGTGATAAGGGGAGATATAAAAGAAGTTAGACTTCATTTCCACAAAAAGAAAGAAAAAATCCGTGGAGAATTTGTGGTCATTGTGGAGGGAAAATAGAGATCTCAGCTATTTACCTACAGGGTTTTTCTGCTATACTGCTGGACATATGTCACCTCTTGGAATCAAAAGAACAGTCGCGATAGTCCTCATACTTTCTCCATGGATTTTCATACCAGGAATCTTTAAAGATATTGTCTTTGTAATTGCTGGAGTCCTACTATTTATCGGAACACTTGATTTGAGAAAGAAATTAGTGTCAAATCTTCAGAACACAGAAAACGAAAGTATACCTGTAACTCAAAATACTGTTAATTCATGAGGATTTTAGTTGCGGGCATCACTGCATTAACGCTAACATTCTTTTGGGTTTCCTACGGAGGTTATAGTTACGTTCCTGTTATAAAAGAAATTGGCACTGAATATTACGGGAAAGAAAAAGTCGCGACCACTACTGAAGTGACTACTAATCAAAATAATAATGCAACATCTACAAATGAAAAACCTCCACACATTGTTATTCATATAAAAACCCCAGAACATGTAAAAGCTATTTATATGTCGAGCTGGGTCGCGGGGTCTCCATCAATTAGAAAAAATCTAGTTAGATTAGTAGATACAACAGAATTAAATGCAATTGTAATAGATGTAAAAGATAACACTGGTCTTTTATCATGGGATGGACGTGTTAGTGATCTGGATGATTTCGTGGACGAACTTCATAGTAAAAATATTTATGTGATTGCACGTATTGCAGCATTCCAAGATCCACTTTACGTAAAAGAACATCCGGAACAGGCGGTGCTCTCAAAAGCAACTGGCGGTATTTGGCGTGATAATAAAGGTGTGCCATGGGTAGATCCTGGTTCGCAGGATATGTGGAAGTATATTGAAAATGTTTCAAAAGATTCTTATGCAAGAGGATTCGATGAAATAAATTTGGACTACATTCGCTTCCCAACAGATGGACCACTTTCTGACATGACATTTCCAATTAGTGGTGAAAGAGGATTAAAAGATAAACCTGGAATAGTTTCAGATTTTTATCACTATATAACAGAAGCATTACATCAAGATGGAATCCCAGTGTCAGGGGATTTGTTTGGAATTATAATGGTGACAAAGGTGGATATTCCGACCCTTGGTCAAGACATGCACACTGCACTTGAGACTTTTGACTTTGTTTCACCAATGGTTTACCCATCTCACTTTTATGCAGGCACTGCAGGATTTCAGAATCCAGCCGCTCATCCAGGGGAAATTATTTATTTTGCTATGAAAAAGGGAGCTGAAATTGCAGATGAAGTGGCAAGTAGTACTGGGCAAGCAACTAGTACTATACGTGCGAAGTATAGACCATTTTATCAAGACTTTGACATGGGTGCAGATTACACAGCGGAAATGGTTAGGGCACAGATAACAGCAGGAGAGAAGTTGGGGATTGAATCTTGGATGTTGTGGGATCCGGCGAACAAATACACATTAGGGGCCTTAAAGGTTGAATAAATACAACAGGTATTTACTCTAAACTTGGTATACTAAAAATTATATGGATGAGATAAAGCAGAAGGTCACATTTCT
>CALRDS010000037.1 GCA_943354975.1 Candidatus Nomurabacteria bacterium
AAACAGCACTAGTATTTTCATTGGTTGCTATAAGTTTTATTTTCTTCCGGTCGACTAGTTTTGCTCAAGCTGTATGGTTTGTAAAGAATATGATTTTTGTTAATAATTTTCATTTTGATATTCAATATATTTCAAACATAATTATGCAAAATATCGGAGTGCTGATATTTTCTGTGACATTAGTATCTGTACTTTTAATGGAGATTATTCAATACATTCAATCAAGGAGAGGGACATTTTTTATCTTTGATAATTATTCTAGAATACCAAGGTATGTATGGTATTATTTCATGTGCTACGTGATTTACTTCTTTGGATACTTCGGTGGCCAAACGTTCATATATTTCCAATTCTAATTTCCATGCTTACATTTATTAAAAAATTAATTATTTTCTTGGTACCGGTAGGTTTGATTTTCATTTTACCAGGTATAGTTGTGTTTTTTGGCAGAGAATATGTATCAGTAAAAGAGGTTGTAAAAATACAGAAAGAATTTCCTTCTTCATTATTTGGCTTTTCATATTCAGAGACTCCATTTTTCCTGTATAAAAAATTAATAGTAGAAGACAGAAATTCGGAAGTTATAGCATTAGGGACCTCTCGTGTTATGCAAATAAGAAAAGAGTTTTTTATAAATCCTGAAAGTTTTGTTAATGCAGGCGGTGCGGCTAGATCTTTAAAAGAAGCCAAAGATTTCATCGAACAATTACCAAAAGAAAGCAATGTAAAAGTGATAATACTGGGAATAGATCAGGAAGTTTTGTATGGACAGTACAGTAATATGGGAGAAATGAATGAAAAATCACTTGTCGATAGAGTTTTAGATACCTCTGTCTTAGATTCTAGACGCATGTATCTGGATTATTTAGCTCATAAATATTCTATATCTGAAATAATTGATGGATATAAAAATAAACATGATATAGGATTATCTGCAATCATAAACGGAGATGGTTTTAGAGAGGATGGAAGTTATAAATATACTAAAGAAGAAAATGATAAAAATCTTTTCCAAACAGTAAGGGGTCAGTTAGATAAGAAAATAGAAGTTATTAAAAATGCTAACACGTCCGTACTAGAATATAATTCCAAAGAGCTACAGTCTAACTTGGTTGTTATAAAAGAAATATTGGAGCTTTGTAAAAACAAAAATATAAAAGTTATAGGATTTACACCACCAATTCATCCTGGTGTTTATGAGGAAATGTTAAAATCAAACGGGCTTTATCATGAAATGGTTGTGACTGGGCCTAAAATGACAGAGGAAGTTTTTAGCTCTCATGGAGATGTGTTTTTTGATTTATCAAGACTATCTGTTTTTGGTGGAAAGGAAACAGAATTTGTTGACGGCGTTCATGGAACGGACGTTATGTATTTACGTATGATGATTTACTTAACTAATCACACAAATATTTTAAATAAATATATAAATATAAATCAACTCTATATTTTACTTAGGTCAACTGAGGGTGCTTTTCTTAAGTTTTGATGAATGCATATTTTTTACAGATAGTATATTATTACAAGTATGGAGATTATAAAAACAGAAATCGAAGATCTATTCATAATTGAGTTAAAAGCACCTAGTGACGAACGTGGGTTTTTTATGGAACTTTATAATAAATTTAAGTATAAAGACATGGGTATTATAGGGGAATTTTTACAGGACAATGTTTCAATTTCACATAAAGGAGTTGTGAGGGGTTTACATTTTCAAATAAATCCACACTCTCAAGGTAAGTTAGTTTCTGTATTAAACGGAAGTGTTTTTGATGTCGCTGTTGATCTGCGTCCTCAATCTAAAACATTCGGCAAATATGAAACAGTTATTCTGTCTGCAGAAAACAAAAAGCAATTTTTTATACCTGAGGGGTTTGCACATGGATTTATGTCGCTTGAAGATAACACTCTTTTTGCTTACAAATGTACCAATGTTTGGAATAAAGAATCTGAACGAGGTATCGTCTGGAATGACAAAGAGCTTTCCATTCCATGGCCAGAAGGAGAGAAAATTGTTTCAGAAAAAGATAATCTTTTAGAATCCTTTACTGGCTTCAAAAAAAGTATTGGAGCTATTTAAATATGAAGATACTTATTTTAGGAAGTACAGGCATGTTGGGAAAAGAGTTGGTTTATGTATTTAAGCAAGACACAAAATATGAAGTAATTGTGTGGACGCATACCGATGTAGATGTTACTAAAACATTAGAACTTACAGAAAAAATTAAGGACATAAAACCTTTATATATTATAAATGCCGTAGCCTATAATTCTGTAGATTTGTGCGAAGAAAATGAAGAAGAGTATAAAAAGGCTATTTTGTTAAACAAGGATGTACCCGAGTCTCTGGCCAAAATTTCACTAGAATTAAATATTACATTCGTGCATTTTTCTACTGATTATGTGTTTGGAAAAAATAAAAAAATAGAAGGTGGTTTCACAGAAAGTGTAATTCCAATTCCTAATTGTAAATATGCTATGTCCAAATATTTAGGTGAAGAATCTGTGAAAGATATAGGAAATAGATTTTACATAATTCGACTTTCAAGATTATTTGGAAAGCAATCTGGAGTTTCTGGTAAAAAGAGTTTCTTTGAGTTAATGTTTAATCTTTCTAAGACAAAAAGAGAACTGCAAGCGGTTGATGATGAAATAAGCTGTTTTACATACGCTCCTGATTTAGCTCTTGCCACAAAAGAACTCGTAGAATCCAATAGTCTATACGGGATATATCACCTTGTAAATGAGGGAACTGTTTCTTGGTATGAAGGATTAATCATATTTTTCCAGTACACTAATAAAAAGATTAAAATTAATCCAGTGTGTGGAAACACATTTATGCGTAAAGCAAAACGCCCACCATTTTCTGTGCTTAATAACACAAAACGTCCGCATCTACGTCCGTACGTAGAGGCGATTCCTTCCCTCGTATCAACTAGTGACTTTTCTACTTCCTAGTAGTAGGATAAAAGAACAATGAATCAAACTCGAGTAACTGTTGTCACAGTAACCTATGGAAATAGATGGGAATTTTTGTCTCAAGTTGTATCTGCTGTGATGAAAGATGACCACGTGACCAAACTAGTTATCGTCGATAATGGTTCAAAGAATAAAAAGGAGTTAGAAGATTCTGCAAAAGAATATGGCGATAGAATCGTAGTTTTAAGACAAGAGAATAATACTGGCTCAGCAGGGGGATTCGCGATAGGGCTTGATTATGCACGCAACATAGATTGTGATTATATTTTTACATTAGATGATGATAATGTTCCAGAAGCAGGTGCGATTGCAAAGTTTCTAGAAATTAAAAAAACACTACTAGGGGATAAAATAGTTTTATGCGGTAACCGCTCAAGTCTTCCAGGGAGTCAAAGATATTTCCACCTGCCACCACTAAAAGATCCAACACCAAGAGGCACATTTTTTGAAATATTTAGTTTGGAAAAGTTCACACACTTTTTTGCTATGTTACTAGGGATTCGTGTAAATAGGGAAGCTCATGGAGAGTTTACTCCAGTTACTCCAAATGAAGGTTTTATCTATGGAGGTTCATTTATGCCAATACAAGCCGTGAGAGAGGCACCGCTACCGGATGCTTCACTTGTCCTATATGGGGACGATATAGAATATTCTTGGGGAATAACACGACTGGGATATAAGTCTTACGTTTGTGCATCTCCACATATTTATGATGTAGATTCATCTTTTGGCGAATCACATATTTTTGGATTGTTTAATCCACAGACGCATCCATTTAAAGTTTATTATCGTATTAGAAATATGGTGAGGATTTCTGTGCGTAATACACGCCAATGGCAAATAACTTTATTTTTCAGTATTATAATTTGGTCTTTAGGATTATGTTTACTCGGATTATTTAAATATGGAATATCAAAAACATTTTTTAAACGTGTGAAGTTAGTAACACAGGCGATTTATGGTGGATATTTTGTAAATGCAAAAATTCCTCACGAGGCACGACTACCTTAATTATTTTTTGTTTAGTTTAATTGCTTCTGTAAGAGTTTTGCAAACGTAGTTAATTTCTTTCTGAGTTAATTCTGAGAAAAATGGAAGAGCAAGGGTACGCTTTGATATAGCTTCAGTGATAGGGAAGTGACCTTCTTTGAATCCGTGATCTCTCTTATAAAATTCTTGTAAATGTATTGCAGGGAAATAAATATTTGTAGCTATACCTTTTTCTTTCATGTATTCAATTACACCTTGTCTATTTATTCCATCTTTTAATTGAATCACAAAAACAAACCAACTTTCTTTATTAGTTTTTAAAACCGTAGGGAGTATTACATCTTTATTTTTGCCAAGTATCTTTATGTATTTCTTTGCAACAGCCTCTCTCATCTTAAGGATTTTATTTATTTTTTTTAGCTGTTGTATACCTAAAGCACAACTCATCTCATCTAGTCTATAATTATAACCAATTCTACTATGACCTAACCATGCCATAGTATCTCGCCCTTGATTTTTGTAACTCTTACTTAATGTGGCGATGTTTTCATCATTTGTCACGATCATCCCACCTTCACCAGTTGTCATTTGTTTATTTGGATAAAATGCAAATACCGCAGCATCACCAAAAGTCCCAGCTTTTTTACCTTTGTGTAGTGCCCCGATTGCTTCACACGCATCTTCTATAACTTTTAGATTGTGCTTCTTGGCGATTTTCATAATTGCCGTCATGTCTGCAGTTTGACCAAATACGTGTACTACCAAAATAGCTTTGGTTTTAGGAGTGATAGCTTTTTCAATTTCTTTTGGATCAATGTTATATGTAGTCTTTTCAATATCAACGAATACAACTTTTGCACCTTCAAACAAAATAGCGTTTGATGATGCCACAAAAGAAAAAGGGGTTGTGATAACCTCATCTCCTTTTTTGATCCCCATAGATTTAACTATCAAGTGTAGCCCTGAGGTTCCACTATTTACCGCAACAGCATGTTTGGTCCCGATATATTTAGCAAAGGCAGTTTTAAATTCTTGGAGTTTTGGCCCTAGACTTAAAGTACCAGATTTAAGTACTTCAACTACTGCATCAATGTCTTTTTTATCAATATGTGGCTTGCTTAGTCTTACTTTCATAATTTTATTTAAATTTAAATAATCCAATCTTCTCCGTGTCCCTTAGATTTTTTATAACTGTTTGACCCGCTGGCACTGAGCATTCATTTCCTATAGTTATTCCATGAACTATATTTGACCCTATACCCAAGAAACTATCATTTCCTATTTTCACGTTACCGGCTACCATAACTCCCGGGCATATATGTGTATTTCTACCTATATTCCCGTCATGACCAATGAATGAATTGCTATTTATAATAGCATAATCTGCTATATGAGTATCTGGCTGTATAACGGCACCGTCTGCAACGTAAGAACCTTTACCCAAAGTAACTGATTTTGTAACAATAGAAGCAGGGGAGACAATAGTTTCAAAAATATATCCTGCTTTTTCGTATTCATTTATTATTTTGTTTCGGACAATTGTTTTTCCAACATGACCGATTCCTAA
>CALRDS010000038.1 GCA_943354975.1 Candidatus Nomurabacteria bacterium
GTTAGATACAAAAGCATTTGTAGAGAAAAATCCTGATGAAGAGAGATTTGTTGTAGAGGCGTTAGTAGCAGTTAATCCTGTAAAGAATGCATTCGTAAAGGTAATCCCCGATCCGGAGATATTTGTAGTAGAAGCGTTAGCTAGCGTAGTCTTTCCGACTACATCAAGAGTACCAGTGAAGATTCCGTTTGATCCGGTGAACCCAGTAGCAGAGAGGTTAGTAGTAGAAGCAGAAGTGACAGTGAGAGCGGAGATAAAAGCATTTGTTGAGAAGAAGCCGGAAGAGGAGAGATTGGTAGTACTTGCATTAAGTGCTGTAAGGTTAGTTGTACTTGCGGTAGTAGCAGCAAAGAGTGTAGTTGTGCCGTTTGTAACTGTCTCATTTAATACTGAAAGGTTAGTCGTAGAAGCTGTAACTGCAGCAAACAAAGTAGCTGTTGCGTTTGTTAATACTGAATCTGTGGAGTAAAGATTCGTCGCCGTATATCCAGTAGATGAACCATTTGTGATTACTGAAGATGAAGCAAATATATTTTGTGAAAATAGGTTTAGGAATCTCTTTGCGTTAGTGCCAATCACAAAACTTACATCTGTTGCAGGAATAATATCTTTAAATGATGAAGTTGCATTATCTACTACAAATCCAAAGTTTGGAGATGATGAACCGACTCCGACATTTCCATTTGCGAGGATGTTGAAAAACTGTGTACCGGAAGATGAGGCTACTGCCAACAGGTTATTCGCCCCTGTCCCTTTGATTGCAAGTGAAGCGATTGGGGTCGATGATCCAACACCGAGAAATCCACTCGCGTTAAACACAGAAAGTGTAGTACCGGAATTATCTAATAGTTCAAAAAGGTTTTTAGTTCCCTGTCCCTGACCTGCTTGCACATATAAAGTGGTAGAGCCTGTTGACGGGGTCTCATTCTTCAAAGAAAGTGACATATTCGACTCGAATCTCTTCATCGCAGAGTTCCATCTGAGTATCGCGTTTGGTGTAGTTATGCCTCTGAAGAATACAAGTGATGCATCTTCAGTATCTGCTGTTGCATTATCAGAATTTATTGTAAACGTCTGACTTTGTGTCCCCGAAATCGTACTACTACCTATAGAAAGTGTGTTTACAGTAAGCGTATTGAAATATCCATCCCTAAAGTTAAATGATGGAGAACCGACGTCAAATGTTATGTTCTGGGATGGAATGATATGGGAACCGAACAATCCATTTGCTACGATTGTTGTTGCTGTACTTGTTCCAAGTGTTATATTTCCAGAAAGCGTTGTTGAACCGTTTACTACAGAATTCTGAGCGAATGTATTTGTAGAAGTAGAATTTGTGATAACAGAACTTGTTCCAAAAATATTTTGTGCGAAAAGATTTAAGAATCGTAGTGTAGAAGAACCTAGTGATCCGCCTAAATCACTACCCGGAGTAATATTCCCTACGACTTGTAATTTATCAGTTGGAGTTGAAGTTCCAATTCCCACATTTCCATTTGATAATATTGAAAACAATGTTGAGCCAGATGATGAAGCTACTATAAATGGATTTGCAGTTGATGTTCCAGTAATTGAAAGTGACGCGACAGGAGTACCAGTTCCTATTCCAAACCTGCCATTTGAATCAAATATCGCACGCTGTACTCCTTGTGTTAAAAATTTCAATTGATCATTATCAGACCCCGGAGTATCTTCTGCGGAAACAAGGGTGTCTTGATCAGTATCGATTACTCCACCAAGAGAACCCCATGTCGAGCCATTGAATCCTTCAAAGGTTGTATTAGTTGTGTTGTATCTAATTATTCCTCGAAGTGTAGATGAGGGTCGCTGTGCCGTTGTGCCAGACGGAATAATTATTCCATCTGTTGTCGCGATATGAAGAGATACTTCGGGAGATGATGTTCCGATTCCTAGTCGAGTTGTAGAAGCCTGCCAGAAAAAGTTAGCATTATCTTGTGTGATAAATCCATTCGTCGCAACAAACGTAATTGACCCAGTAGTAAGTGAAGTAATCGCGAGATTTGTCGTCGTTGCATTTGTTATGGTCGCATTTGTGATAGTAGCACTAGTAAGTGTCGAAGTTGATGCGGTTAGATTACTGATGTATGCATTAGTAGTTGTTGCATTTGTAAAAGTACTACTTGTTGCTGTTAAATTATTTATTCCAACATCTCCAGTAAACAACGCTGTACCATTAAATGTATTATATCCATTAAATACAGCATCTTTTAACCTTGCGTTTTGAAGGAACATGTTAGTTGATGTTCCATAATTAAATGTTGCGTATTCGATAATAGTATCTTTCAAATATCCGATAGATGATACCCCAACCAAACTCTGTGAAATAAATGGTGCTGGGTTTTGTGTTACTGGATTTACATATCCTCCGAATCCTCCTTGAGAATTTATCGCATCTTTCCCATTTACTCCATCACGTCCAGATATTCCAGCTTCTCCCTGTGGACCCGGAACTGGAATATATCTTGTGATGTACTCAGTTACATATACTGGAGTAGAAGACGCCATTATTTGATTCAACTTTTCATTAAGAGCGTCGAGCGCAGGAGTGATTTTTACAACTTCATTAGGTTCATCGATTATTACAGGTTGATTCACTGAAGTGTTTGTAACTGGAGCTTCAGCGAGTAACCCAGAAGAAAGTTTGTCGTAGTTACACCGTGACCAGTCGATTGACTTTGAAAAAGCACAAAATATAGTGAGCGACAGCTGATCCACAAAAGGAAGTGTCTTTCTTTCTTTTTTAACTTCCGTCTGAGCAGATGCATTACTAACTTGGAATGCGTACTTATTGTATTGCTTTACTGGAAGTAAACTGGCCTGTACTATTCTTGGGACAGTAACCTTTACTGCAGATACATATCCTTTGATGTTTTCAGTATCTCCTCCGGCAGATGAAATCGAACGTGAAAGAATATCTGTTAATCTTGTTATTTTATTTGAAACAAGAGCTTGACCTGCAACTGCGATTTCTCGTGGTGTGGTACCAGAGATTATCAAATCTGTTTTTTCAGGCGCTTCCAGGACAACTGTATCCTGCGTTGATACACCGCAATTTTTTCCAGCTAATACAGAAAACTTAGGTAAAACATTACAATACAATTCTGCCAATCTTAAGCCTGTTAGATTCTCAAAACTAAAAGATATTTTAGGTAATTTTATATCACCATATGCATAACCTTCTCGGGCAACAGGAGCCAATGTCGAAATATATCTAACATCCTTAGGAAGAAAGTTTGGGAGGCCGTGTGTAAGTATTTTTGTAGCAGAAGATATGTTTTCCAAAGACAGAGATTTTTCTCCAATTAATTTTTCTATCAAAGTAACTGGACGAAATGTATCACTTGACGAAATATTTCTTTCAATGTCTAAAGTGGAAGCTGATACAAAAACAAGTGGAGTTGCGAAAGCAATAATCAGTAAAATGATCAGAGAAAATTTTGAACCCTTTCGATTACTAATATCTTTCATCAGTTTATTAATATTTAGTATAGTAAATATTACACACAAATACAGTACAAAATGGGTATATCTTGTGGATAAAATACAAATCCAAAAACCCTTATTATTAAAAGAGAATTCTATATTTTTGACTATAAAAAGTAGTAAAATTTTGATACAAAATAATTAATATTTTAGTAGCTAATAATTAGTAGAAAAAGCCATTTATATAATGGTTATAAATAGGTATTTTAGTAACAATTCTCTTATTTTTTATATAAAACAAATTATTCTGTTTTTTCGAATAGTTTAAACCCCTTTAAATACGTTTTTCTATGAAATTTTGTTACTCCATATTTTTTTATAGCTTTTAGATGATCTCTAGTTCCATACCCTACATTTTTATCCCATTTATATTCAGTATGAATGTTAGACATTCTTTTCATGTACTTATCTCTAGTTTCTTTGGCTAAAATAGAGGCAAGAGCTATTTCGGTGTAATTTTCATCCCCTTTAACAAAACTATCCTCTTTTAAGTTTAAAATACCTGTTTTAAGTCCAGCGTCCAGATTTATTTGAACTAAAGCCGTATTAACCCCCAACTTATGAAGTTTATGTATACACGAACGAACACATACTGCTGTAGCTTTTTGTATTCCAAATTTATCTATATATATCGCATTTCGTGAACTTATTGCATAAATTACTTCTCTATTGAAGTATCTCTTTTTTCTAAAAGTTTGAAATACCTTGTTTCTATTAATTTTTGTAAGCTTTTTAGAATCCCTAATAGTATTATTAAAAATATCTGTTTTAACTCTTTTTGTATCCAGGATATACACAGCGCATACCGTAACTGGTCCAGCCAGTGGTCCACGACCAACCTCGTCTATACCGATAACTCCACTATTATATAGATACCCTCGCCTTTGGATCTTATCTACTGACTTTTTCATAATCTGAAGTATATCAGGTTAAGAATCTACTAAGCGCTATTTAACCCTACCGGATGAAGAAAAGCCTAAAAATCTGCACACACCCAATATGCTAAAATGTAGCCATGTTTATCCATCTCCGCACACATAGCCACTACTCACTTCTAAAAGCACTTCCAAAAATTGGTCCTTTAGTATCAAAAGCTAAAAATCTTGGAATGACCTCCCTTGCACTCACAGATGACAGTAACATGTACGGCGCCATTGAATTCTACAAGGCCTGCCATGCTGAAAAGATAAAGCCGATCATTGGAGTAGAGTTTGCAATAAAATATAGTGATCGCACATTTAAAATAGTACTGCTAGCAAAAAACATTTCTGGGTACAAAAATTTAATGCGCATAACTTCTATCGTTAATATTGATAATCCACTACATCCAACACTGGATGACGAAACACTTGTAAAACATAAAGGTGGACTGATCGCTTTGTCTGGTGGTATGTGGGGAGACATCGGAAATTTAGTTGTTACAAATAAAAAGGAAGTTGAGGAAAGGGTCTCTTTTTATAAAAAACATTTTGATAAAGATTTTTATCTTGAAATAAATCCACAAACAGAAATGGAGTACGGGAAGATCATGCGCGAAAAAATAATAGAACTCGCACACGAAACTGACACTCCCCTGGTTGCAACATGGAACACTCATTATATTTCTGAGCAAGATAAAAGTGCGCACAAGACTTTATACTTAGTTCATGGCGATGAACATTCAACTGATGAATACAACCATCTATTTCAAAAAAATAGTTTTCATTTTGGAACTACACAAGAATCTGAAAAGATATTTGGAGATGTGCCGGAGGCAATTGTAAATACAAAAAAAAT
>CALRDS010000039.1 GCA_943354975.1 Candidatus Nomurabacteria bacterium
AGAAGAATTAAAGATTTTTAAAGAAAAAAACTCTACAGCGAAAGTGGAAATAATTGAAAATGAAAAAAACTATGGATATTCTTATGCTGTAAACCTCGGACTGGAGAAAGCGCTTCATGATGGATTTGAATACATCTGTGTAACAAACAATGATGTAATATTTGATTCTGGATTTTTCGCCCAAATGCTTACGGACGCAACTGAAAATGATATTGATGAATTAGGTGTGCCGGCAAGCATAAATGAATACGATTTAGGTCTAGGATACGTATTAGATGAAGAAACGAATGCTCCGAAGAAAGTCCCTCCAACTAAAAGAAATATACTCGAGAATAAAATAATCGATAATCCCCTACCGCATATTGATGCGGCACACGGCGGAACTATTTTATTTAGTAGAAGATTTTTAGAAACAGTAGGGCTTTATGATTCAAAACTTTTCTTCGGCGGTGATGAGCTCGATTTTCTTTATCGAATCAACTCATACAATAAAACTCATGATAAGAAAATAAAATGTGCAGTATCCCTGCGATCATTCCTAATGATGGATAATTTAACTAAACATAACTCCGGGCACAAGTTGATAAAAGCCAAAGGGATGTTGCAAGGAAATGCTCGTGTAAATCTAAAACACAAATGGACGCCAACAGATACAGGCCTTTATAAGGCTCAACACAATTTAATAAAGGGGTTGGCAAAAGGAAGTTTATTACGGTATATTGCACTTTACCTCATATCTTTACGCGGACTTTGCATAGAAATATATAGACACTACACCTCTTAATTCTTGGTCAAAACTGCACAAATTCCATACATATAACGACTTTCTTTTTTATTTCTCTGTAAGAATTTTAGGTCGTGATATAAACAAACTATTTTTATATACATCCATGCGGGGATAATACTCATAAGTATTTCCTTATAACTTTTCTTTCTTTTGTTAATTAAAATTCCATTTTTATCTACAACTGGACCCTTGTTTGGTTTCGCATGAGCTGTTCCTAAATGTACACTCCATATTTTATTTCTGGTGTAGTCGGTAAAATCGACAAATGAAACTGTAGCATTATTATTTTTGGCAATTGATTCTATTCCCTTTTCCGTAAACCACCACAAATGCTCAGGTGCTGGATTAGTTTCCCAGATAGTCCCTTTTGGGTGAATATCTTTTATTGGAGTAGTTAATACTAACTTTCCACCTTGATTTAAAACACCCATTATATTTTTAATAAACATGTTTGGATTGACCACATGCTCTATGACTTCTGTTGCAATTACTGCGTCATAAACACCCACATGATTAACAGAAAAATCCTCTATCGTTCCTTGAGAGTACTTATGTCCAAAAAGTTTATTGGCGAAATCTGTCGCGGTATCAGAATAATCTAACCCTTCACAGTGATACCCTGCTTTATTAAACGCATACGTGAGATATCCAAGTCCTGAGCCGATCTCTAATATCTTGGCACCATGTTTTATATGTTCATCTTTAAAAGCCTTCACCACTCCCCAAAATATCGCACTATAGTTCGATAAATCTCTTAGCGGATTGTATAGCCCCTTTACACCTTTAGCTAAATAATAATAGTAACTGTAACCTGCGTCTTTTGTTTTATCTCCACCATAAATTATGTCGTACTCTTCTTTCAAATTACTCATCGGGTCGACAAATGAAGTATTACAATTTGAACACTCATAAACATCGTACTTCGTGCCCGCTACATATCCTTCCATCCCCTCGTATACACAATGCGCATCACTATTACATAAGATACAGGTTTTTGTTTTGTGAGAATTCATGTCTTACTTCTTATCTTTTACAATATCAATAATAAATTGAGGAACAAATTTTCTAATACCTCTTTTTATTTTCCCAATAAGATATGCCGAGTCTTTTCCAGGACGCGCTTTAAATAAAGTTGTATGTCCCTCTTCTGCGATTTTTTCACCATTTTCTACTGTATAGTAATACCACGCTAGAGATTTGCGGGTTGTTCCATGTGGAAACATTAGCGGGTCCGGATGTCCATGATGTGAGTTTTCAGATGTTGTAAACATCGCTGCGCGGTTAAATATCGGGGCTATCTTATCTACACAATTTTCCATCTCCTCATCCCATATTTCAAGATGTCCTCCGTATTCTTCTTTCCAATCTTTATTTAGATAAAGTAATACATTTATTCTGCGATAAAGTTTTAACGGTTCATAACGATTAAAATCAACATGCACTCCAAGCCATCCCCCTGGTTTAGTCTGATGCATTCCACCACCTACATAATATGGATCTGGAATAAGTCCTTTAATGCCAGTTAAATTTTCTAGAAATTGTAAAAATGTCGGAGTATTAAGTTGATCTAATACATAACGTGCGTGAGGCGGAATGAGTTCATATTTTGCAGAAGCAAGCTTTCCATTTTCTACTTCAGATTTATATTCTTGCCATTGAGGATCATCCACACCTGGGAATTCTGCAATGACTTTATCCAAAACTTCAGGATTTAAGAAATTATCAAAATATGCATGTGAAAAAGGCTCCGCATGTTGGTACTCATAGCTTTTCTCTTTTGCCAGCTTCTCTAGATGAGACTCTGAAAGAAACTTCTCTGGGACGGATATACTCATGGGAAAGATTATACCATAGAGGGTGTTTTGGTCTCGAAATTAAACTAAAAATAAAACGCCGAGCAGTAGTACTTTTCGGCGTGTTTGGAAACAATCTTAGCAAATATCCATGAAAGTTATCCGGTCTGCTCTTCCAAGCTCTTCTAACATGGCTGGATGAACTTTGATTATCTCAACCGGACGAACTTGTCGATTGGATGACAGGACCAGCGGATTACCTTTGAACTCCTCTCTTCGGCACACATGGATATAGCCTTCACGAAGTTTGTACCCTTCCTCTGGAAAATACAGAACAACCTCCCCACCCTTGATGTATCTCCACCTTGGGTCTCCGTGAATAACCGCATAGATTATTGCGACTTCCACAACAGAGGTAGCATACACGGCTTTCCTGCGAAGTTCCTTACTCCTTGCTATGGGATTGGGTCTCCTGGGGACGAGTACTTTTCTCTTGCTAGTTGAACCGTGAATTACAAACTTTTCATGCGAAATCTTGTGGATGCGCTCAAGCATCCTAGATGCTTCGAAAGGATGCATGGGTAACCTCTATTTTTAGGTTGTATTCAAATATAAACTACACGATAAAAAACGTTAAGTCAATTTATTTTAATTCAATAAATTAATGTCTAAAAATAGATTTTATCCACGAAACAATTCTTGTATCTTTGTTTGAGATTGCTATTTTAGTAGTAGTTGGTGTGATTTGTGTTGTCGTTGAGGTTTGATTAACTTTTACTGTCGGTTTAATTACGTATATTTGTTTTGTCAGTACTGGAATTGAAGATGTAGAAGCACCAAGTACAACGCCCAAACTATTACCTACAGTAAATGACGACACTTCTTCTAAATTTGGAAATAATATTTTTACAATTGTTCCATTAGATATGGTCGTACTAGCAAATCCCATAGCAAGTCCTGAAAATCTAGTTGTAGAATGCTCTGCTATTAAAGTATTTTTTGGAAATGAAAAAGCGCTGCCATTTATTGAAAGCTTCCATTGGGAAAGATCCAGTGCGTACACGTTAGGATTATATATATCCACATATGTTCCATATTTCCCAGTGTCTATTTTTGAAATTGAAACATCCGGCGGAACAACCCTTACTAACATACGCCCTACACCTGTTACCTGGCCATTTGTCCCTTCAACTTGTGTAATATATCTGCCTGGGTATGCATAACGATATTTTGTAGTAGACGTTCCTATCGCCTGACCCCCATCACCAAAAGCCCAATTACATCTTAAATTATCTATTGGCTTACCAGCGCGAGTCATACCATAAGTACTAAATTCTGTTTCTGCACCTGCTACTACAATTTTTTCAAATGGCATATATAAAATGATATCAGCTGAGGGTGGTGCCATTTGCGCAACGGTGGACTGATTCTCTGTAGAAGTTGCAGTGCCACTGGACATTCCACTTCCAGCTTGAGCTTGATTTGTATTTCCGGGAGTTGCGCTTCCCCTAACCCATGTTCCATCTATTCTGGAGAGAGTGCTTCCATCATCATTCCCTCCAAGGGAGGTGTTATATGTAATTGTGTCTATGGCTACACTTGAAACATTTTTTAAAATTAATTGCTCTCCAGAATTTGATAATGAAAATGAACTATCATATAAAACACCTTGATATGATGAATTATGTTCAAGAAATTTTACTGGATTATCCGCTATAACAGCATACCCACCAGCCTGAAGACTCACACCACCAGAATAACTTGTTACTCCATGATTAGTTCCACTTTCAAAAAATTTCCATGAAGTAAAATCTATCGCACTGCTAGTGTCGTTATATATTTCTACCCATTCACGAGATGTGTCAGACCCTTGTGGGTCATACATGATTTCAGAAAA
>CALRDS010000040.1 GCA_943354975.1 Candidatus Nomurabacteria bacterium
GCTAATATTTTCTTTGTTTTACTTCCTTTAAAATATTTCTCCATATAAAATAAATTTTTCAAATGGAGATTTTTATCACATGATTGGTGCATGTCATTTGGATTAGTGGCACGTTGTGGATATATATTCAACATTAACCATCCATCAAAATTATGCCTTTTAGATATTCTCTCCACAGATTTAACGGTGTTATCTAAATTATTAGGCTCTGCGGTGCTAGGGTTTATTCCAAAACACATCAAAAAATTTTTTCCACCTGTCCCTAGAGTGTATCTAGAAGAATTATCTTTCTTTCTATCATAAATCCATTTAGTCGTCTCTTTCTTATCCATAACTGGAGTATAACAAAATAAAAACATTAAACTTTAAAGACTTTATAAACTTTTAACTCACTTACGCCTTCATTCCTCTTCCTGTTTTAAACAAATAAAGCACCCAAGAAAATGCAATTGCTATTCCGCCCAGTATCACTAATAAACAAGTAGTAATGGTAATATCTGAGAATCCTAAAATGCTATATCTAAACGAATTAACCATGTAAAGGATAGGATTAAAGTGTGAGACGTTTTGCCACACCTCCGGAAGCAATTTTATTGAATAAAATATTCCTCCCAAGTATGTAAGTGGCGTCAAGAAAAATGTCTGGACTATATTCATGTCGTCAAATGTCTTTGCATAAATCGCATTGATAAGTCCAAGTAACGCAAAAAATGATGAGACCAATACCACAACTAAAATTGCAAGGAATGGATGCGCTACCGGTATAGTTTCGAAAAGGAATGCACTTCCGAAAATAAGTGAGCCAATAAGTAGGCCGTTAAATACAGAACTAGATAAATAACTAAATACCACAAGCCACGCCGGCATTGGAGAAATAAGTATTTCTTGAATAGTCTTTTGAAACTTCAGAAAATAAAACTTAGAAAGCATACTCTGGAAAGAATTCATCATGACTGCCATCATCACAAGTCCAGGGACTATGAATGTCATGTACGAAACACCTCCGATTGATTTTATTTGAGAGCCGATAAACGTTCCGAAAATCAAAAAGTAAAGCACTGTAGTAATAATAGAAGGAATAAATGTCTGTTTCCAAGTACGAAAAGACCTTTTAACTTCTTTTCCAAATATTGTCATGAATGCAATGTATTTTTGTCTTAGATTCATAGGTACAGATGTTAGATTTTAGATATTATGCCGTGATTTCTAGATAAACTTCTTCTAGTGGTCTACCTCCTCGGACTTCATCCATAGTACCGATTCTTTTTATCTCTCCTTTATTTATAATCGCGATTCTTTTACAAAGCTTTTCTGCTTCTTCTAAATAGTGAGTTGTAAGTACAATAGTTACCCCGCTCTCATTTAGTTCTCGCAAGAATTTCCACATCTCTAGTCGCAGTTCCACGTCCACCCCAGCTGATGGCTCATCCAAAAAAAGAAATGTCGGTTTATGCACTAGTGAGCGCGCAATCATAAGCCGTCTTTTCATACCACCAGAGAGTTCCATCGGAGTATTATTTCTTTTATCTTTTAAAGATAATTTTTCTAGCAGCATTTCTACTTGTGGCTTTGCTTCTTTTCTGGAAACTCCATAATACCCAGCTTGAATATACAAAATATCCTCGACTTTTGTAAAAATATCAGCGTTGAATTCTTGTGGAACAAGTCCAATATGTAATTTGGCATCATCCCCCTCCGTATCTACATCATGTCCTTGCACTATTATTTTTCCTTTTGTTTTTTGTACTAAACCACAAGTAATACTAATTAATGTGGTCTTACCAGCACCATTTGGACCTAGGAATGCAAAGAACTCTCCTTCTTCGATATCCAAATCTACTCCCGAAAGAGCGACTTTTCTTCCTTCATATGTTTTGTGTAGATCTTTTATACTAAGAGCGTGTTTCATAATCTATTTAATTTTCTAGATGGCGAATTACACCACAACGTAGATTCCAAACATTTATCAATTTAATTATTTCCAGTTAGTAAGCCAGCTCTTCATCATTCCAATTTCTGTAGTCTGTGCACTTATTATATCATTTGCTAATTTCTTAACTTCAGCACGAGGATTTAATTTAAGAACCTGCTCTGCCATAGTCACTGCTGCTTTATGATGCATTATCATATCCTCCACAAATTGTTTTTCTGTTGTAACATTACTCATCATATAAGGA
Source organism: Candidatus Nomurabacteria bacterium (assembly GCA_943354975.1). Taxonomy (GTDB): domain Bacteria; phylum Patescibacteriota; class Minisyncoccia; order Phycocordibacterales; family UBA5272; genus UBA11704. The sequence continues at coordinate 2,178 of CALRDS010000040.1, forward strand.
TTAGAAGACATGTTTAATGAGTGGTTCATCATCATGTCTCCACTTCTTTTATCTCTATACTTTTCCATATGGTACACACGTGCGTATTCTAGACCATCAGGAACAAGTTCCGAAAAGGCATACATACCCACACCAGCACCGATAATTATTCCGATAAAAAGATTCCAAAAATTTATTTTGTGTAATATTGTTTTCATGTGGTTTATTTTGTTTTAAGGTAATTTAACATAGTAATAGAATCTGACACTTCGAACGGATCCGTCGGGCAATTATTTTTAAATCCTTTTTCAACGAACATTTTTTTGATTACACCATCTATGACATACATAGAATATCTCCAAGACCTGTCTCCAAAACCTAAATTATTTTTCTTAACTAACATACCCATTTTATTAGTAAAATCTCCATTCCCGTCTGGTAACATAAATACATTTTTTAACTTTAGATTTTTTGCCCATTGAAACATGACAAAAGCATCATTAACCGACATACAAATCACTTTATCAACTCCAAGCTTTTTAAATTCCTTATAATTCTTCTCATATCCCGGTGCATGAGTTGATGAACAAGTAGGGGTAAACGCCCCCGGAAGAGAAAATACCACGACTTTTTTACCTTTAAAAATATCACTAGTCTTCAAATCCTGCCAACGAAATGGATTCTCACTTTTTATTTTTTCATCACGAACACGAGTTTTGAATATTACTTGGGGAACCTTGTTTCCTTCTTTTAATTGAGCCATATTTTGATAATTTTTAATTTAAAATTTTTAATGAAATGCATACAAAACCATATATATTCACTATATCGCATGTTTAACTAACATGCAAAAAAGCGATGCCTACGGCATCGCTTTTTTGCATTTTGGTTTATCTCTTAGGAACAAACGTCAACGCATGGCCCAATTTTGTTGCTCTACCTGTACGACCGATACGGTGTATATACGTCTCGTAATTATTTGGAATGTCGTAGTTAACCACAAGTGAAATATCTGAGATATCAAGTCCACGTGCTGCGACGTCTGTTGCAATCACGACTTGTACTTTACCAGATGCTAGTGCCTTCACAGCTCGTTCACGTTCACGATTATGCATATCACCGTGTAGTGCAAGCGCTTTGAATCCTCTTTTTTCAAGTTCAGCTGCAAGACCGTCCACATGTCTTTTCATTTCTCTGAAAATTAAAACTTTAGAGTACTCAGGCTTAAGAAGTATTTCGTGAAGCGCCTCTACTTTTTCAGCATCTCCATTTACTCGAACGACATCTTGCATAACAGATGATGCGGTATCGCGAGATTTTACAGATACTGTAATTGGGTCACGAAGAAAATCACTACATAACTTCTTTATTTCACCAGAGAATGTCGCTGAAAAGAATAGCCCCTGCTTTGTCTTAGGCATTGCCCCAAGAATAGAACGCATGTCATCGATAAATCCCATATCAAGCATTCTGTCTGCTTCATCAAGCACAATACTATCGAAATATTCCATTTTTATTTTTCCACGCTCGATTAAATCTTTTACACGTCCCGGAGTACCGATAACAGCATGGACTCCGAGTTCAAGTTCTTTCATCTGACGCATGATTGGCGCACCACCTACACAAGAAACAGAGAAAAGTTTCATTCCACGAGTAAATGTCACAAATTCTGCTTCGACTTGCTGAGCGAGTTCACGTGTCGGAGTTAGAACCATAATCTTATGATTCTTATCTGCAACAAGTTTGTTAATTAAAGGAATAAGAAACGCTGCAGTTTTACCTGTTCCAGTTGAGGCGATCCCAATAACGTCTCCTCCTTTAAGTGCAACCGGAATAGACTGGTCTTGAATCGGTGAAGGATTGATTAACCCCCTTGCAGTTAAATTCGCAGATAACATATCGGCAATACCAAAATCAGTAAACTTGTGAGTTGGTTTGTAGTGATCTGTTTCTGTAACCCCTGCTTCTTTATTTATAAAAAGCTTTTCATCAATATAATCCTTTCTGAAACCTCTCTTTGCATTGAAGTTACGAGGACCTCCTTGATTTCCGCGAGAAGAACCTCCGCGAGAACCGCCACGTGATGGACCGCGAGATGAATAACCTCCGGATTTTGAACGAGGCGATGAATTGAAACGAGAACCGGAACCAGATGAAGAACGTGAACGTGAGTCGGTAGACCCACCAGTTGTGATTGTATACATATTTTTGTAGTATCCACAAAACTGACGACCTTCTTCGTTGAAATTGTCAGATTTTTCCCTCAATGTACTAAATCG
>CALRDS010000041.1 GCA_943354975.1 Candidatus Nomurabacteria bacterium
GTTTTTGAAGATACGGATTGAGCCATTTGTTTTATTATACTCTATTTTTTTTAGATTCAGTGTACATTTCTTTTGTTCCCGGATTTGTCACATCGTTTATGTCTAGGCTCCACGTTAGGTCTTTTAACTTACTATCGGATAGTTTTGGAATAAATATAGAAGGAGCCTCTTTCTTTTCTTCTGTAGGTGTGATTTTACGATTTTCTTTTCTCCATATATAGAGTTTATTTCCAAGGGCGTATTTTGTTGCGGATTCTAGTACAAAGATGAATGGTTTATTGTTTACTTTATAGAAAGCTAAAGCGAGCGCGAAGATAACAATGAATGCCATGATTGGTATAGCAATATAAAAGTTTAAGAGCGCGTAAGTAATATATGTTAGGCCGGCTCCTCCCGCTAGGTAGATAAATTGCTTTAGGGTAAAGGGGCCAAAAATCTTATCTTCTATTTCTATAAATTGTGGAACTTGGAATTTCATAATTTTTTACTTTACTGATTCGCGATAAGGGTCGGCCTTGTACTCTCTTTTTGGAGGGATTTTTATGTCTGGCGCAGGCTTAGGCTCACTTGGTCCAGAAGGCATGTTTGGAACAGTGAGTATTTTATCTATTGCTTTGAGGTATTCTGGATCGGTAGAGGCGGGCATTACTGTAGTTTTCACTTCTACTTTTTGCACCTCCTCATCTGTCATGACATGCTCCTTTTCTACCTCATTGATCAAGGTTGGTGCGGGTAATTCATTTCTCGGATCAATAATCGCTTCGACATTTGGTCCTTTATTTTGTATGGGAGTCTTCTTTTCTTCAATTTTTTCGACATTTACCTTTGGCGCCTTTGTCGGATTTTCAATTTCATTCAAAATATCTTCCTTGGAGACATCATTAAAGTTTTCTTCTGGATGACTATTGCTGTTATCGTTCATTTGAACTCGCCTCAACTCTTCTCGTATCGGTAGGAAAATCTTTTCGTTGACCTCTTTTACTATCGCGACCGCAGTCTCATGATCAACTTCGAGTCGCAGAACTAAATCATCGACAAATTGTGCTGATTTCACAAGCCCAAGCATCACGAGTACACATTCATCACTCAACTCCGCCATTTTGTCTATGTGTAAGTTGTGTGCGTTACTAATTTCTTTCAGTTTCTCAAAAGTTTCCATAGAAACAATGACTTCCTGTATATTTTCGGGTAGTCCCCTGAGTACTTTATTTTTTTGTTCTTTTGTGTAATTCATTTTTAGAAGATTGACTGACCCTGACCATTGGTTAACCAATTTAAAGCTGCTATGTATCCGGCATTAGCATTCATTGCTGTATTATTTCTATATGCCTCAAAATTTGCTCGGATGGAATTTCGATCTGTGTCACTCAATATTCCATCGCGTGCGATTTTGGCGAGTACATTTGCTGTAAGATGAATTGATATTTCAGGGCGAAGCAAGATTTCTTTTGGTAGTTTGGCAATGTCTTCTGGTTTTCTATCTTTCAGTATCTCTTTTGCTCGTTCAGCGCGATTAACGCCCAGTCCAGTTCCGTTAGTGCTAGTAATCATTTCTTCGAGACCTTCTTTTCGTGCGTCTCGTATTCTACCCTTTTCTTCATCAGTAAATTCATCACTCTTATTAATTGCCTCCATCTGACTTGCGGTAAGGTGAGAAGCGAGCATTTTGTTAGTTAATTCTGACACCTTGAGTTTCTCTATCTCTTTAGTTGTCATTTTACCTACATGTGATTTAATATCTTTTACTTGTTGTGGACTAGGATTTCCGTTTACAACTGTACCAAGTACTTCATTACGGGCTCGAGCTCGATTTTCACTGCTCAAGACTTGATTTCGATCCTTTATCGCCTTGTCACTATCCGTAAGACTTAGGCCACTTCCGTATTTTGAAGTCTCACCCACCTTAACACCTGCCCGGACACCCCGGTTTATTGACCCAGCTATTCCTAATGTAGCTATATTTGCCGCGTTAGCTACACTACGGCCAATCGAAGTGCTTTTTAGGCTAGCTTCAGCTGCATCGTATTTTTTACCAATATATCTAGCTCCTATACCCAAGGTATTTCTACCAACTACTCCCTGTCCCCACTTCTGGAGTGATTTGCCCCAGCCGATGACTTGACCAGCGCCCCAAGTTCCAGAATCTTTGGCTATAACGAGAGCAAAAAGGAAAAACATGATGACTATTGCGTAGTTGAAAATGATTGCTACCAGTGAATCAGCGTGGTGAACTCTGTCTAAAAATTCTTTAGAAGATAGTATTTTCATACCTATGTATACAAGCAATAAAAATACCGGAGCAAAGGTACATTGTGACAAAAGTTGCGGCCACCATTTTTTTGACATACTCGCCGCTCCTTGTCCTGTGTCTGGGATGACATTACCTATATACGCAAATGGAGAAAGAGCCATGAGGAATATTAACATCGCACTTCGCATGAGGAATAGACATGCAGCAGCAAAAAATGTAAACGTAGCGATTAGCATGAGAATTGAGCCCATTATAAGTGTAGTCACGCTAGATCCAGCAGTAGCTCCACTACCAGCAGCGTTTGTTTGATCTAGTATACTTTGCATCTTAAGTTGTTGCATAAATACACCAGAGATATTTCCCGTGGCTCCATCTGTTGTTGAAATGCTGTTGTAAAATTGCATCGTTACTATGTTTGAAGCATCTATGATGACTTTGGTGAAAAATAGACTGAAATTGATAAGAAGTCCTGCTACAACCAAGTTTATAATAAATTTTTTACCAAGTCCTTCAAGGCCCAAGATCATTGATATTGCGTGGTATAGGATAAGGAAAATGAACGTCATTGTAGCAAAATCGCGAATAGTTTTCCATGCAAGTTCAATTGCTGGTATTTTTTCTACAAAATCAGAAAGATTCATTGTCCACGTTATAGAATAATCAAGAAGTGTACCGGAAAGTTGTACCAGTTTTCCTAAAAGTGGAACGATGATGAAACTCGCACCTTCAGCTACACAGTCTATAACATTAAAATTTTCCGAATCAGTGAGTGTTAGGTTGCAGTGTGCAGACGTGGTATTTGGAATAATCACCGTATAGCTCGCAGTGAGGATGAAGAGGGCTATTAAACTGTAAATAAATATCTTTTTCATTTGATTTGGTAAAATCATGATGGGCATTAATACGTTGCTCCCGCAGGAAATGTTCTACACTGATTCACTTGGACATCGGCCTGTGCACCTAAGGTCGCCATATTTGCCGTGACGTCATCTTTTTCTGTTCCAGAGCGAACTATCATGGCCGTGTCGTGCAGTTTCTGATTTTGAAGTAGGGATTGGTATTTGTTGCTTGGGTCGACGGTATCGTTTACAGTTTTTGCATTCAGAATTGCATTTTT